>JAICIM010000006.1 GCA_025928885.1 Ktedonobacteraceae bacterium
GGATATTTTGCAACTATACCGCCAGCAACCCCTCAGCACACGCTCAGGACAAGATACAGTTTCTCTCTGGTCACCCGATGTGGCAGCCCGCTTAGCACAAGAGGAGACCTGGGAAGAGACGCTGCACGCACGTAAGCTAGCACGGCAGGCGGCAAAGTTCGCCGATCAGCGCCTCGGCTGGCACTATCTCGACCTCCATCTCCGCTTGCCCGATCTGCTTGTCGGTCCAGCTCAGCAACTCGCCATACAAGAACGCATGGCGATACGCACGCCATACCTCAATACCGATGTGATGGAGATGCTGACGCGGCTCCCTTCCAATGATGAAGGTGATAAGGCTGTTTTGTTGCAAAATCTGTTACAAAGATACGTGCCAGAGAGCGCGGGTTCTCCGCTCCCACTCAGCGGCCCGATGGCATCGCTACAACACGTCGCCGATTCAGAGCTGCTCCAACAAACGCTTTCAACCGAAGCGATACAGACGACGGGGATTTTCAATCCTCAACTTGTGGAGAACTTGCTGAAAGAGAAGCTGACAGACGCGAACAGGCGCAAATTGCTGCTGGTATTTACGACGCAGCTAGTGTGCCAGATTTTTGGGCTGAGTTTGTAATACATCTGATGGTACTTCAAAAAGCTTACAGAACCATTGTAATAGAAGTTGAGCATGTATGGATTTAATATCGACAAATCGTTTTGTTATGGCAAGCCCCATTGGTTTTCCAGGTTCTTTTTGCCAGGCAAGCCAGGTGTGAAGGCAGGCTTTACTTTTATATGTGGGACGAAAATGAGCGCCTTTTTCAATCACCATCTGCACAATATCTTCAGCCATAGGCCAAAAAATATCATCAACAGGGCGCAAAAAACTGATAAAATCCTCCATCATCCCTGGGAACCGATTATCCGGCATCAGCCAGACTCCCACAATTGGTAGAGTTTCCTGTTTCATAATTGTACCTTGAGGATCTGGCTCTAAGGGGATTTCTCTATAGCCTGTACTTCTTAAGATCTCATATAACTTTTGCCATGTTTTGCTCAGATCGGTATCGACATCTATGACAACACCAAAACGTTGAGCATAACCACTTTTGAGAGCAATCTTTAATGCTGCTAGGAGCTTATCAACACCTTCATGTTCATTAATATTAAATTGTTCTTTTCTTCTTTCAAAAACATCAATAATATTGTAGCAATTTAATAAACTTCTAAATACAGCCTGGTCATCCCTACCTTCCACATAGAGAAAGTTCCTGAGACTTTCCTTGCTCATCAAGCTATCGCTCAATTACCTCACCTCTATCTGTTCCCTGGTTGCAATCGCCAACTCTTCTTCGTTGTACAACGTAGCACTGATTTCACCATTTCTGCTTTGCAAGCGAATAAGAACTCCCTCTTCTTGCTTATCCTCTTGCGCAGCCTTCTGAAACCCTTCAATACAATCCCAACTATGCGTAGTGGCAAAAACCTGCACATTGAGGCGGTGAGCAATCTGGAAAATCAATCGCCAGAGATCAGCTTGCACAGAATAGTGTAAGCCATTCTCGAACTCATCAATGAGCAACATACCATCTCTAGCATTGACCAGCGCTAATGCGATACCTAGCGCACGCTGCATACCACCACCTAAACTAGCAAGAGGGATTGGCTCCTTAATGCCTGTAACCTTTACAATTGGAATAGCTGTGCGCTGCTCTTGATCTCTCAAGCTAACTTCTCTAATAAGGCGCTGACGGAAATTAGTATCACCAACAAGATTCAAACGCTCAATACCAGGAGCAATAATACGCAATGCGGTAAGTATATCTGTTTCGGCTTCTCGGAGTACAACACCATCCCAAAGATTCTCTAACAGTCCTCGATCTAGCCCATTAGCGGTTATAGAAATACAATTAAATCTATTCGATCCGGGAAATCCCGCTCTTCCCAGAGAATAATTTCTACTCACCTCCTTAAAAGAGACAATAAAACGAGGAATAGGATTTTCTGCGCTATCATATTCCTCCGGTTGGAGCAATCTTAGTCTTCTGATCCCTTCCTCCTCATCCGTCTCCATCATAAACCAGCCAATCGAAAGATTGAGCGAATCTGTAACAGAGTGCATTGGCCCAATTACAACAGGAGCAAGCCTCAAGCCAATATTTATTTCTTCCCGTCCATAAAACAAATACTTCAATCCTGTAAGTTGACTGCTTACCTCAACGTCGCCCAGCACGCGAGATTCTCGATCATACGGATCATATCCGCTCTCATCGCGGCTGCGTAAAAGTTGCCGTATTACATATGGATCAGCTCCGGTCGCATAAATTTGCAGAGCATCAAGAAGGCTTGATTTTCCCACATTATTCTTACCCACCACCAGATTAACTCTTCCCAGCTTCTCTATTTGCAACTGGCGAAAGCCGCGAAAACCCTGAATTTCTAATGAACTTAATATGAGTTTTCCCATAATAAGTTTTCTCTTTCTTTTTATCTGTAAGGCGCTTCTATATTAGAATACTGCTTAACAAGCTTTCAAGAGTATTATATCATGTCTATATTATACTGAAATATACAAATTTCCAACATCTATCACAACCGCCTGACTTCGCGTACTCAAAGCTGTACGCTTTTATGAAGAAGGATATGCCTGATATTAATTACCAGACCTATCCTTCCTTTCACCTAATCCTGGGACATACTGTACATCTCGTATTGCTTTCTGAGTACTTTTTTATCGAACTTGCCAACACTCGTTTTCGGGATCGCTTCGATAAAGAGTACGTCATCAGGCAGCCACCATTTGGCAACGTGGGGACGCAGATAATCGAGTATCTCCTCTGCGCTGATCTGATTGGCAAATTCGGGCTTCGGCACCACACAGGCCAGCGGCCTCTCCGCCCACTTGGGATGCGGTATACCAACAACGCACGCCTCCAACACCTTTGGATGCCCCATAATCAAGCCCTCTAACTCAACCGAAGAGATCCACTCGCCACCCGACTTTACCAGATCCTTCGTACGATCCACAAGTTGTAGCGTGCCGTTCTCATCCACCACCGCCACATCGCCGGTCCGCAACCAGCCATCGGCAAATTTCGCATCTGATTCGCTATCGTTGTAATACGCACGCGCAATCCAGGGGCCACGCACCTGCAACTCGCCAAACGTTTGATTGTCCCACGGCACCTCCTCGCCTGTTCCCATATCCACCACGCGGAAATCTACACCCGGCAATACCGTTCCCTGCCTGGCTTTGATACGAAATTGCTCTTCTAAAGGGAGATCTTCTTGATAGCTGCGAAGCTTGGAGAGCGAGGCCAGCGGCGAGGTCTCAGTCATCCCCCAGGCATGCACAATGTTGATATGCTTCTGATATAATCCCTCAATCAACGCCTGCGGAACGGCAGAGCCACCACAATAAATAGCACGCAACGAAGAGAGGTCTATCTGCTCTTTGCCCAGCAAGCTCAAGATCCCGATCCAGATCGTCGGAACCGCCGCTGAGACGGTCACACGCTCGTGCTCGATCATTCTGGCGATGCGCATCGGGTCCATAAAACGGCCCGGAAAAACGAGCCTGGCACCAACAAAAGCGGCTGCGTGAGGCAAACCCCACGCATTTGCATGGAACATTGGCACAATCGGCAGAACCACATCGCGTTCGGACACCTCCATTCCATCAGCCAGACACAGACCCATCGAATGCAGATAGATAGAGCGATGGCTATAGACGACGCCCTTTGGATGGCCGGTCGTGCCGGAGGTGTAACACATCGCGGCGGCGCTATTTTCGTCCAGGCGCGGCCAATCATAGGTGGTGGGATGGCTACCGATAAACGTTTCGTAATCGACCGATGGCTGTAATTTACCCGTCGCGTGAGCCGCCTCGCCCATAATGACATACAGCTTCACCGTTGGAAATTGCTCAACATGTTCCTCCAACAACGGCACCAGATCACCATCGACAAAAATCACTTTATCCTGGGCATCATTGACGATATAGACGAGCTGCTCGGCAAAGAGGCGAATATTGAGCGTATGCAGGACAGCACCCATACAGGGGACGGCGTAGTAGAGTTCGAAATGGCGATAGGTATTCCAACCAAACGTGGCGATCCTATCTCCCTCCACGACTCCGGCCTGCTTCAGGGCTGCGGCAAGCTGTGCCACACGCGCACCCCAATCGCCGTAGGTGTAACGATGTGGTTCACCATCGGTCTGCGTGACAATTTCTTTACGAGGGAAAATATGGACGGCGCGGCGAAACGCATGTTGCAAGGTGAGGGGATAATCCATCATCAGAGATTGCATAATGACCTCCACAATGAAGTACAGCGCCCGAAAGATTCTGCAAGAGACAACGCCTCAAGAATCTAACGCATTACAGTGCAAATAATCAGTGATAGCCTGCTCCATTGCAGGCTTGCAGACACGCGAGATTTAGTGATCAACACCTCCTATTTCAGCAGCGGCAGTGGCACTGCCATGCGTGGCAGCCCAGCGCAACGCCTCTCCCGCCAGATAGACCGAACCAGTTACACAGATCAGATCGCTGCTATCGGCCAGATCGAGAGCCAGATCCATCGCCTCATTCAGATCGCCTGTTGTATAACGATCCACATCCGGCGCATGCTCAATAAAAGCAGCTTCCAACGTCTCGATAGCGGTCGTCCGAGGATTATGAATCTTTGTCAGCACGACCGCATCGACATCTGCCAACTCACGAGCAATGCCGCCCTGATCTTTATCCCTGTTCGTCCCTAGCACAACAACCAGACGATGCATATCAAACGAGGCACGAAGCGCCTGCACCAGCTTTTGCATCGAATCGCCATTGTGCGCACCATCGACCACAATCGTCGGCTTCTGCCCAACGACCTCTATACGAGCAGGCCAGTGAACCAGCTCCAGACCCCGCCGCAACGCCTGCTCATCCCAGGCCACGCCACGCTCACTGAGCTGCTCAAGCGTCGCCAGGGCCAACGTTGCGTTCTCCAGCTGATGCTCTCCGGCCAGAGGGATCTCCAACCCATTATACACCCGCTCTGGCGTCCAGACCGTGAAACGTTGCAGTTGCCCGTGCCGCTCTTCCAAACGATAACGATAGCTCAACGGGGGAAGCTTGCCAGCATCGACCTCTGCTTGAGCGGAATCGCCATCAGCGGGGCCGACACGAATCATTCTAGCCTCGCGCTGCTGGGCGATACGGGCAATGGCAAGCAGAGCTTCTGGAGGACGAGCAGAGGTCACCACCAGGCCATTCTGTTTGATAATCCCGGCCTTTTCCGTCGCAATCTTATCCAGCGTATTTCCCAGAATGCTCATATGATCGTAGCTGATCGAGGCAATTACAGAGACCAGCGGCTGGGTCACGTTCGTTGCATCCAGTCGCCCGCCCAGGCCAACCTCAACGACCGCATGCTGCACCTGTTGGCGGGCAAAATAGAGCAAGGCAAGGGCAGTGCCGACTTCATAGGTAATGAACGGCTCAAATGTATGCCAGGATTGAATCCGCTCGACAGCAGAACGCAATTCTGGCACCAGTTCTGCGACCTCCTCCTCGCTGATCATTCTCCCGTTCACCTGCGCCCGCTCACGAAACGTATGCAGATCGGGCTGCGTATAGAGGCCGGTAGTGATGCCCGCCTCGCGCAAAACCCGCTCGATAAAGGCCGCCGTCGATCCTTTGCCCTTTGTTCCAGCAATCAGCGTATTGCTATACGTTTGCTGCGGATTACCAAGCTGGTCGAGCAGCGCCTTTTCGCGCTCCAGGTTTTCGTTGCGATCACGTACATATTTGCCAGAGCGTTCATAATCTATAAAGCTGTAAATATAAGCCAGAGCTTCTTGATACTTCATCACAACACTATGTATCCCCTTAATAAATATCTCTTACTTATGATAACGTAAATGTACCACGAACGACTGCATCGCTCATTTTTACGACGCGCATCATCTCGTGGACATCATGCACGCGAACGATATCGACTCGCTGAGCGATGCTCAGAGCCACCGTTGCCGCCGTACCTTCCAGGCGCTCAGAAGCTGGTAACCCTCCCAAAACGCGCCCGATGGATGATTTACGCGACGTTCCCACTAACACGGGCCGTCCCAGGACGCGCAGTTCTCCTAAGCGTCGCAGCAGCGTCATACTCTCTTCGGGAGTCGTGCCAAAACCGATGCCTGGATCAACGATAATGCGCTCCCAGGCCACGCCAGCTGCCAGCGCTATATCGATGCTGCCAGCGAGGAAGCGCACCACATCACTCACAATCTCGCGCTTTTGATATCCGCGCATATTCGCCATCAGGATCACCGGCACCTCGTATTTAGCAGCAACCTGTGCCATTGCGGGATCGCCGCGCAACGCCCGGATATCATTGATGATACAGGCTCCCGCTACCAGCGCCTGCTCTGCCACCTCAGCTTTATAGGTATCGATGGAGATCATCGCCTCAGCTGGCAATGCTTCACGCAACGCCCGAACAACTGGGATCACACGAGCTATTTCTTGCTCTACCGAAACGGTTGCGGCCCCCGGGCGGGTCGATTCGCCGCCAACATCGATAAAGGTTGCACCCTCTTCAACAAACGTTCGGGCCTGTGCCACCGCCTGTTGAACCCGAACCTCTGCAGAGAGCGTATCAATAGCGAGGCCATCGCCCGAAAACGAATCGGGCGTCACATTGACGATACCCATCACATAGGTTTGCGCACCCCATTCTACACGATGATCGGACCAGACAGTAGGAGGAAAAGATACAGACATAGCCAGTCAATCCTTGTTACATTTGTGATGATGATAGTGCTGTTTGTTATCATCATATCTTTTCGCATTGCTGAATGGCAAATCACAATGTTATACTTGGCATACCGGCTATAAATATAGTTTTACGACCTACGATAATAAAATACGATTACAAAATTTTGGTCATCATTCGGGATCGTCCGAATGATCGCATGAGGAAATACGATGCAAGATACAGGTGAAATCAAACATATTCATCGCCCTGTGACCGCCTCCCGGCGCTGCCACGAGTGTAGCGACGAAGCGCTAGGCCGCTGTCCCGACTGCGGCTTCAGTTTTTGTCAGGATCATTTCCCCAAGCAGCAGCACGCTCCTTGCGCGGAAAAACAAATGAAGTTGGCCCAGACGCAGGTGTGCTACGTCTGTGGCGTTCAGGTCTACCCCGATCAATGGTCGCTCTCAAAAACCCTGCACTTTGTCGATCAATTCACCTGCCGGGGATGTGGCAGGCATATCTGCGATGCGCTACATACCAAGCACAAAACAGAGGATGTAATGATCGTCAGAGAAGGTATGCGCGGCCACCGTTACCAGTATGTGAACCGCTATTGCGATCTCTGTGCGCCACTCTCTTCTGTTGGAGGTATTAAGGGGCTGGCCCGCTTTATCGTTGTTGCGGGAACAATAGCCGCTACTATCCTATTTTTCCTTCGTCCCTGATCGCGTTCCCATCTATCGCTAGAAGAGGAAAACGAGCAAACTTATGGCCCTGTCATCTACGATCCAATCGACATTGCTACGCCATCACCACGAGATCGAGGCCGCGCTGCAAACGGTTGTCGCCACCGTGGCAAGGCGTACAGGTACTCAGGAAACTGATCCTTTTTATGGACAAATTCAGTATCATTTAGGGTGGGTAGATGCAAACCTTGTACCGACGAAAAACAATATGGGCAAACTGCTACGTCCGACCCTCGTGCTACTAGCCTACGAAACGGCTGGCGCAGGAGGCAGAGCGAACGCTGGGGAGGCGGAGAGTGCGTACTTACAATGCGCACTCCCTGCCGCCATAGCTGTTGAACTTACACACAACTTTACCCTTGTTCACGATGATATCGAGGATGGAGACGCAGAGCGCCGCCACCGTCCGACCTTGTGGACGATCTGGGGAGTGCCACAGGCCATCAATACAGGAGATGGGCTGCATTCGTTAGCACGTCTGGTATTGTGGAAAGTCCTCGATTACGGCGTCGATGGACATACCGCCATCCACCTTGCCGACCTGCTCGATCGTGCCAGCCTGACCCTTACAGAAGGACAACATCTCGATATCAATTTTGAACAACGGCTCGATATTTCTCTTCCAATGTACCTGGATATGATCCGTCGTAAAACAGCGGCGTTAATCGCCTGCTCAACCGAGATGGGGGCCTGTTTGGGAACGGCCAATCAGGAAATCGTTCACCATCTGCGCAACTTTGGAGAGGCCACTGGTATCGCCTTTCAGGTTCGAGACGATCTGCTCGGCGTATGGGCCACCAGCGCCGAATCGGGCAAAACTCCTGCTGGCGATATCTACCGACGCAAAAAGAGCCTCCCGATCATCCATGCCCTCGCGCATGCCAGCGAGCAGGATCACCAGAGCTTAATGGCTATCTATCAACAAATCAATGCAATCAATGCCTATCAGGTGGAGACTGTGCTGAATGTGATGGAGCGCACGCAGACGCAGGAGTTTTGCCGTCAGTTTTTACTGGAACAATGCCAACTGGCCTATGAAGCGCTCAAGAAGGTGCCATATCTCACGAATCCTCTCTCCCGGCATGCATATCACGATTTAGAGGTTATAGTGCGTTTTATCGAAGAGGCGGCTCATTAGAACAAGTACAATGGGCGTTGGTGTAGGGAGCTATGCCATCTCTACATCAACGCCCAGATGTTCACGACGTTCCCAGCTGCTGTTGCCAGATGCCTGCTATCGGGCGACCAGGACAGGCTGCGGACGATCTGCTTGATTGCTATGGTTACAAGTGATTTTTGAGTCTGCATAGGGTCCCAGAGCGAGAGCATGCCGTCTGCCGTCCCAACCGCAAGCAGGCGGCTATCTGGCGACCAGGCAAGCGAACGAACAGCACTCTTTGAGACGGAGAGGCGTTGCGGCGTATCCATACATTGCGGCCCAAAGAGACCGTTGCCCTGCTGCTGACAGTTTAATCCGTTCCAGAGCCGCACCTTGCCATCAGCGCCACCAGCCGCCAGCATCATCCCTGTTGGAGCAAACGCGACCGCATTAAACGATACCTGCCCGTCAAGATACAACCCATGCACCTCTTTGCCATTCGCAGCACGCCAGACGCGCACAACACCGCCCTGAGACGCCGAGGCAACCGTTGTCCCGTCGCCGGACCAGGTAACGGCATCGAGCGCGGTAGTATGGCCGGTAAAGATCGTCTGCACACGATAATTCGTCGTGTTCCAGACAATTGCTCGTCGATCCATACCACCGGAAACTACCTGCATCTGGTCGTGAGCCGCCCAGGACAGGCCAGTGATCTGCGCGGTATGTCGCTGATTCGGGCGGGCAAGCACCTGTCCATTCTGGGCCTGGAAGAACGTGATTTGTGTGTTTGCGCCAGTCACCAGACGCTTGCTATCGGCTGACCAGGCCAGAGCACGCACAGATGCCGGATGGGCCAGAGTCTGCTGCACCGTTCCGTTCATGCTCCAGAGAAACACCTTTGTATCATCAGCCCCGCTCGCCAGTAGCGCCCCATCTGGCGACCAGGTGACGGCACGGACGGCTCCTTGATGGCGCGTAAACGTCAGGGCAGAGGTCATCTTTGTTGGGAGCGTTGGTTGAGCCGTTACAGCAGGAGGAGCGGTTTTGGTCGTCGCCTTCTGTTGGATCATGCTTTGCGCCGTCGTCTGCACCACATTACCCAGCGTCTTAAAGGCTCCCGCTTGATAGGCGGCATAGCCAACGCCACTCCCGACAACCCCTAGCACCATACCGCTTAAAAGCAGGAACCCACGACGTGTTGGGCGCGATTTTCGTTTGACCGGCGACAAACTCTCGGAGGTATGTCTATCCCCTGATGAAGGCAGGTTACTAAAGTCCGCAACAGTTTGCGAAGAATACAGGGCAGGATCAGGAGGAGGCGGCTCGGGCTTGTCAACTGTCTTGACAAGCGTTGCAACCGTTCCATCAATGACATAGGAATCCAGGGCCAGACGCATACCAGTAGTGATACCCGCATCGAGCAGCGTACCATTTTCTGGGAGAATGCGCCCTCCCATAGACTGGCGCAACATGTAGACCAGTTGCTTCCCAAATAAATCTGTTTTCGGGAGCTTCAACTCTTCCACCAGAGCAGGCACCAGCGCGGATACAGGTGCATCCGCAACTACCTCCATCGGGCGGACGGCTCCAAAGGCATTCTCTTCTATCAAAACCTCTAGCGTTTGCATACGTTTTCACTCAGCCCCTGATCTCAAAATCTCTTCCCTAAAAATACTACACGTAGTTTACCTCCTATCTTTTCATTTCCCCTGTTCAAACCAAAAAGGCTAGCCACAAGATGCTAATGCCGTTATGATATTAGCAGTGAGGGAAAAAAAGATGAGGAAGAGGCTATGACCTCTATTTATCGCAACAAGCTTCGTTGTACTTATATACAACATACTGATAAGGGGAGCCGCTCCAGCGTCCTTCAAAGACGAAGAGCCAGAGCAAAGAATGAAAGTAGATATTATAGACAACGCTAAGCTTGACGACACCTTCATAATAGACGACACAATGAGTGACATGGATGACGTAGAAGAGATAGATGTTGCGTTACCGGAGATCACTCTTGCATGGAGACAAACTATGATGCGACCCATCTATGTAATCGGCCATAAAAATTCTGACATGGACTCCGTTGCCTCTGCCTATGCCTATGCAAAACTCCTCCAATTGCAAGGTGAAGAGGAAGCCATCCCTGCACGTAATGGTGAATTGAAACCCGAAGTACAATGTGTGCTCGACCGCTATCAGGTCGAGCCACCTGAAGCGCTCGATGATGTCTACTTACAGGTACGGGATGTCATGCGCCGGGGAGTGACCTCCGCACGTCTCGATCAGCCATTGCTGGAAGCCGGGCAATTATTGCAAGAACACAATCGGCGCTCTATGCCCGTTGTAGATAATGATAATAAAGTACATGGAATTATAGCCAACGAAGATTTCGCTAAACTCTTCTTCAATGATCTCGATCCACGTGCGGTCAATCGCATTCCACTTGATCGCGATAATCTGGTTCGTGTCCTCAAAGGCAGCGTGCTAGTCGAGGGTCGCCGCAAGCTGGGCAATCGCGTGCTGGTAGCGGCGATGGAGGCGGAAACGATGGCCGACTACATCGAGCCAGGCTGCCTCGTCGTGATTGGTGATCGGGAAGACGCGCAACTCAAAGCAATCGAGCGAGGTGCCGCAGCCCTGGTCATTACCGGTGACCTGCTCGTCTCTGGAAAAACCCTCGCTACCGCCCGCAAGCAAGGCGTTATGGTGATCAGCACCGGCCACCACACCTTTACTGCCGTCCGCCTGATTAATCTCAGCATCCAAACGCAAGAGTTTATGACCCGTGAAATAAGCTATTGCCACCCCGAAGACCTTATGAGCGAGATACAGCCAACGCTTGCTCGGAAGCGCTCCATGCCAGTCGTGGATGGCGAAGGCAGGTTGGTTGGCTTCCTCTCACGCACCGATCTCATTAAAGCTCGACCTAAACGCGTCGTACTGGTCGATCACAACGAGCGCTCACAGGCGGTTGACGGCATCGAGGAGGCCGATCTCCTGGGCATCATCGATCACCACCGCATCGCCGACGTGCATACAACCAGACCGATTATGTTCCGTGCCGAACCCGTTGGCTGCACCGGCACAATCATCGCCGGGCTGTATCACGAGGCTAACATCCCTATCCCTCGCGAAGTCGCCGGTCTGCTCCTGGCCGGTCTGCTCTATGATACTCTGATCCTGCGCTCTCCAACCTGCACCTCCAAAGATGAGCGCGTTGCCGCCGAACTGGCCGCCATCGCAGGCGAGGATCTTGAGGAGTACGGACAGAGCATCTTTACAGCTGCCGCCAGCGATCTGAACGAGAAGCCTGCCGAGGCGCTGATTACCTCCGATTTCAAAGAATTCACGGTTCGTAATACGACTTTTGCTATCGGCACCGTTGAAACGGCCAGCCCCGCGACCATTGAGAAGCGTATCCCTGAACTTCTTGCCGCAATGCAACAAATCGCACAAAATCGCGGCTACGCATCATTTCTTTTCATGATCGTTGATATCATCAATATGCGCTGCCACCTGTTGATCTATGGTGGCGAACATGCGGTTGCTGAGGCGCTGGGTGTGCCTTTAGAGGAAAATGGGCATTCGGCGTTTGTAGAGGGGCTGGTCTCGCGCAAAAAGCAACTGGTCCCGCTGCTGCCGCGCATTCATGCGGCCTTCGCAGATGCTGGTGGCGGCCTCTAAGCGGTTGCAAGCAATTCATAAACAGATCGAGATACACAAAACAGGTACATCCAACGTTTGGATGCACCTGTTTTATTTACTACAGTCTATTTTCGACGCAGCAAGGCAATGCGCCAGACGAATATACCGCCGAGGAAGATCAGACCAGAGGTGAGTGCGAGCTGCCAGACACCCTCGTTGCGACCCGACAGGTACAGATCAAGCGCTATCGTTAGCAACCAGAGTTGCAACCCCATCAACAGGACTCCTACCATCACGATCACTACACGTCCAGCAGGGGGATTGCGCTCAACATCCCCGGTCGTCTCGCTCAAAATCGTATCGTTCTGTGTACTCATTGCGGACGCTCCTCTACTGCATACAACATCTCACCGTCCTGGCGAATCGCGATCTTCGGCAATGGGTGCTGGATGATATGGAAAAACTTGCCAAACGGGATGGAGAGCAGCAAGAGCACTACAGTGACCTGATGCGTCAGGGAAATAAACCAGTAAAATCTCCCTCCCCACAACATCGACGATCCGGTCAAGCCCAGCCCGGTGACAGCGATGGCGATCAACAACACTAGCGGCACCAGGTCGAAGCTAAAGCGCTGTACAATCAACAGAACGGCAGCGTGATCGCCAGGGCTTTCCAGGCGCCGTGACGGCTTTGTGAGAAGAAGGTAGCTTGCTGTGATTGCGCTGTAACTTTTTTCAGGTGTAATAGCGTTAACAAAACGATGACGAAAACTACCTCCCGTTCCGACGGGATAGCGCTCTACGGAAGGATTAGCATTTCATGAACACACGCAAAGCGTCCCTTGCGTTGGTGATGGCAACTCTGGCTTTCACCGTCTCTTTTGCAGCCTGGTCGTTGCTATCGCCGCTTGCTCCCCAGTTGCAACAACAATATCATATCAGCGACCTGAACATCAGCATACTGATCGCCATTCCGGTTATTCTCGGATCGCTGGCTCGCATTCCAATGGGTCTGTTAACGGACCGTTTCGGTGGTCGGAAAGTGATGACTGCCCTCTTACTTTTCGCAATCATCCCTCTCATCGGTATGACAACGGCCACCAGTCTGACGGCCTTCCTGTTCTGGGGTTTCTTGCTCGGTATGGCTGGGAGTAGCTTTGCGGTTGGAGTGCCTTTCGTAAGCCGCTGGTTCAGTGCCGAACGCCAGGGCTTGATCGTGGGTATCTTCGGTATGGGCAATATTGGTACAGCTATTAGCGCACGCTTTGCCCCGCAGATCGCCAAGACAAGTGGCTGGCAGACGGTCTTCTTGCTCTGCGCAGTTCTGGTGCTGATTATGGCTGTCGCTTTCTACTTCCTGGCTGGCGACGAAACGAGAATAGCCGCGCCGAAGTCATTCGGACAACAGCTCGCAATCTTGAAACGTGAAAAACTGGCCTGGGCCTTCAGCCTGTTTTACTTTGTCACCTTTGGCGGCTTCGTTTCCTTCAGCCTCTACCTGCCGAAATTACTGGTTGACCAGTTTAGCCTGGATAAGCTGGATGCAGGCAACCGCGTCGCCATCTTCGTTATCATGGCGACGCTGGCTCGTCCCGTTGGTGGCTGGCTCTCCGATCGCTTAGGCGCGGCCAACGTCCTGCTTGGAGCCTTTGTGGGCATCCCGCTGCTGGCGCTAATCCTCTCGCTCTCGCCGAACATAATCATTCTCACCGCGAGCTTCCTGCTGATGGCGATGTTGTTCGGAGCTGGGAGTGGAGCAGTCTTCAAGCTAGTGCCGCAGCACTTCCAGAAAGAGGCTGGTACCGTGACCGGTCTGGTTGGTGCGGCTGGCGGCCTGGGTGGATTTTTCCCACCAATCGTGATGGGCCTCTGCAAATCAACGATCGGCAGCTATGCACCCGGATATGTCCTGCTTGCTATCGCAACCCTGGGCTGCCTGCTGGTCGCCTGGATAGTGCTGGTTCCCCATCATCACACCCAGGCTCAGAAAGCCGCTCACGCACACAAGTAATACACACTCCTCTTTCTTTCCTGGGGAGGGGCCATGCCTGATACGCATGGCCCCTTTTTATTCCTCCACAGCACACGTTTCCGCCGGATCTGAGAGGGACAGCGTGAGAAAGAAGGTCGATCCCTTATTCTCTAGCGACTCAAACCAGATATGGCCGCCCAGCCGCTCGATGAGTTCGCGACAGAGATACAGCCCCAACCCCGTCCCGGTAATGCCATACATGCTGGCGTTTTCGGCCCGGACAAAGCGACCAAAGATACGCGGCTGCTGCTCCTGGGGAATACCAATACCATAGTCGCGGACGCTGATCTGAGCCATTTTTTTCTCGCAGCCTCCCTCGATGGTGATATCCACCGGCCCCCCTTGCGGACTATATTTCACTGCATTCGTAATGATGTTCGTTAATACCTGTTCCAGGCGTTGAACATCGGCCTCGACGATGAGATAGGGCAAATCAGTATGGAGCGATAGCGTGTGCTTCTCAGTGGTCATCTGGAGCCGCGTGACAACGCGACGCACCAGGGCAACCAGATCGCACGGTTCGTTAGAGAGATGCAGGCGACCGGCCTGCAACCGCGTCACATCGAGGAGATCTTCGGTCAGGGCAACGAGGCGCACCGTCGCTTGATCGATATTTTGCAGCGCCTCCATCTGCCAATCGGCCAGTTCCGGGCCATTGCCGCGTGCCGTCTGGCGAATCAACATCTGAGCATACCCTTTGAGGACGGCAACAGGGGTTCGTAGTTCGTGGGCCGCGATCCCGATAAATTCATCCTTGAGGCGCTCCGCCTCTTTTAAAGCCGTCACATCCTGATGCACCACCAGCGCAGCCAGTTCCGAACCATCATCTGCTTCGTTCATATCAGAGAGCGGCAACAGCTTGAAATGCTTCATTTGTAGCGGCACAGCGTTCACCAGAACCGGCAGCGTCGTACCATCGGCGTGGCGAATGCTTTCCTGATGGTAATATACAGCCTCTCCCTGCTGGACCGCCCGCAGCGTCGCCAGTTGTGGGAGAGGCTGCTCTCCCCCATCAACGCTTGAGATGCGAATGTTGTTCTCACACAGAAACTCACACATTGGCTGATGTGTCGGCCAGACGGCACCCCATAATGTGGCGGCAGCCCGATTTGCCAGTACCAGGCGGGCCTCGGGACCATGCACCAGATAGACACTGCTGGGTAGCTCATTGAGGATCAATTGTAACAGAGCACGCCGAGCCTCGGTCTCGGCATGGATCGCACGTTCTTTCAGCAGACGCCGCACCTCCGTGACATCATGCCAGACAATCACGGCTCCCGACGCGCTCTCTGGATCGTACGACCTGCTTTTTTCGCGGCTGAGCAGGCGAGTCACAAGCGTGGTGGGCAGGCGCAACGGTGCCACATTCACGATGTATTCGCGGGTCTCCTGTGTCTCGTCGGTAACGCTGACCGCGATATCCGGTTCTCCCGCGTCGTTGAGCGCGTTGCGAACCGGCGCATACAAGAGCGCCTCCAGCGCCTGTTTGCCCTCAGCTGTGTTCTCAAGTTGTTTGCGCAGCCGATGAGCCGCACCGTTCTCGCGCAAGATCTGCCCCTCTGCATCGGCCAGGATCACGCCATCGGCAATGCTCTCAAAGGTTGCGTTGAGTTCCTGGGCGTGCAACTGCTCGACTCGATAGAGCCGCGCGTTCTCTAGCGCAATCGATGCCTGAGCGCTCAGGCCAACCAGTAGCGCCTCGTCCTCTAGCATAAAGTGGTCCGGCTCATCATGGCCCAACAGCAGCCCTCCACAGACCTCGCGCTCACGATTCAAGAGGGGCGCACCAAGAAAGCTGCGCATTCCCGGGTGGCTTCTGGGGAGATGAGTCGAGCGCGACTTCGCGTTCATCAGCTGTTTATGGACCTTCTCGAAGTTCGTCTGGGATATCGCAAGAATATCGGGGATACGCACCGGCACCCCCTGTCGAAAGATCGGTGCAAGCAATCCCTTTCCACCCAGCGGCATTCTACGCAACATCTCTTCCTGCTCTGGCGTCACGCCAACCACCGCTGCCAGATGAAACCGGTCGCCCTCTGACGGCCCCAACAATTGCCCCAACTCATCGGTCGGGCGCAGCGTGAAGGCGGCGATAGAGGCCCCCGTCAAATCACGAGCTGTACGTGCAATCAGATTGAGCAACCGCTCTTCATTTAGTTCGCTACTCAGAGCCGCCCCCACAGAATGGAGCGCAGCTATACGCTCAGTCTCATGCTCGGCAGCCGCTCGCCGTTCGCGGGCAAGTTGGACGAGCGCCAGCACAAAACCGGTTGCCCCGGCCAGGATAAGCAATTGCACTACATCCTGGACAGTTGGAATCTTCAAGGCTCCACGGGGCGCGAGAAAGAAGAGATACACGCAGAACAACTGCAAGAGGGCAGCAATAATCGCATGGATAGCTCCCCAGTGATAGGCCAGCATCGCCACCAGAGGCAGGTAGATCAAACCAGGATTGGGCAGCGTCACAACAGTATGGTCGAAGATCCAGATACAGAGCGTTGCCAGTACTGTACCGCCTGACAATGTGGCCGCCCCCGAATAGGGGGTGTGTTGCCACTGGGTGATGATGGCTCGGCAATGAGCGACAAAAGGAGATTTGAACAAGGTACTCATGCTTGCATTTTCCGTTTTTATGTCAGACGTATCTTCTCTGAGCAGGATCATACTATTCTTATTGGAGAGCATAGCACGATGAATACTCCGATGCAAGGTTGCTCTTTCTTCCCTTCTATCCCCAGCGAGATTGTGACCGAAATGTGAGATTGAGAGATTACTTTGTGACAATGTTGATATCAAGCAGGAATATACTCATATCAGTAGAAGGAACAAAAATAGAAAAGCATCATAGAAGAAGCGCACTTTTTCTCGCAAAGACGGGAGGAGGAAAACCATGTTTCAGCGTATTATCGTCCCTCTGGACGGATCAAGCCGTGCCGAGCGTGCTATTCCAGTGGCCGCCAATCTCGCGCGTGCCTCACAAGGATCGATCGTTTTTCTGCGGGTCGTTATCCCCGCGCATAGTGTAGGATTTTACGGTGCGGAGCCAGCGGTGGGAGTCGTACCCACCATCCTTGAAACCAGCATTGCAGAAGCCGATAGCTATCTCACCTCGGTTGCCACCGTTTTCCGCAACTATCTCAAAGGTATTCGGGTAGAAACGGAAGTAGAGACCGGCTCAGCAGCATCGACCATCCTGTCTGCCACTCGTTGGGAGCATGGAGACCTGATCGTGCTATGCAGTCACGGCGATACAGGTTTGAAGCGCTGGATCTTCAATAGCATTGCCCTTCAGGCAGCTCGCAAGAGTCCTGTGCCGGTACTGATCGTCAACGAACATGGTGAGACTCACCCGTTGGAAAATCTGACACATCCACTGCATGTCATGGTGGCGCTGGATGGTTCAATGCTGGCCGAGATCGCCCTGAACTCTGTGGTACACCTGATGACCGCCCTGAACCCGACGGGACAGAACACGCTGCACCTGCTCCGCGTCATTGATGTTCCCGTTGTGAATGGCAGTATGAGGGGACATACACAACTCGAACCGCTCATTCGCGAGAAAGCCTGCACGCAGGCAAAAGCCTACCTGGAACAGGTGGTGAAACTTCTGCAAGAAGAGGTTCAGAGCAAGGGAACACTGGCGATCACTACATCGATTGTTGTTAGTTCTGATGTTGCTGGCGCCATTATCCAGCAGGCAGAAGAGAACACATGTGACCTGATCGCCATTGCCACACATGGGCGCGGCGGCCTGATGCGCATCCTTATGGGCAGCGTCACCGAGCGTATTCTTGGCTACACCAAACTGCCGCTCTTCATCGTACGACCCCACGAGGCTGTAGTGGAACACAGCGAAGCACACGATCTTATCGCAGATGAGCGTGAGCTACCATCCTGGGTAGGTCTCCTCTAGACTGAGATGTGTTCGTGATATTGTACAGTATGTTTGAGAGTTGGCTGTGACAGGAAAGACGTATGATAGTAGTGCAGTAAGGAAATAGGTTGATGGTTGACATGCTGCACATAAAAGAGGAATGTTGTCGCTGACAGCAACTCCCCGGCCAGGACACTTGAAGCACGAGGCAATGATTGTCTCCAATGTAAGTGGGATTGATAATCCCCAAAGGTGCTTCTCGTTCGCCCTCCCGGGGAGCTTTCCTCTCTCCCCTCTTTAGAGATACAGAGCCACCCCTCTCGCAGTCATTTCATGCATCAACAAACTCGTGCATTTCTCCCTTGACAGTCGTTCAGTCAATATGTTACAACTCTTCTAGGCGAACGTTCGTCTAGAGGGAGTAGTAATTGTGACGCACGTCTCTCTCAAGGATATTGCTGCTCAGGCCGGGGTCAGCTTCCAGACCGTCAGTAAAGTACTCAAAGGGAAAGGCAATGTTTCCCCTGAGACCAGAGCCTGGATTTTGCAGGTCGCTGATGAGTTGGGCTACGTTCCTAACGCGCTGGCACGTGGCCTCGTCAGTCAGCATACGTCCACAATTGGCATTGTTGCCAGCGATTTCAGCGATTATGTGCTTGCTCAATTTGTCGTCGGTGCCGAGCAAGAGGCACGCCGTCAGGATCAATGCACCATTATCGGCAATATTGATCTGGCCGGGTCCGACAGCGAGCGCTATATTCGCCTGTTGATCGAACGCCGGGTCGATGGCATCGTCCTGGCCGCACCGCAATTGGAGCAGAATCAACAGGTGGGCAAGATGCTGCACGATCAGTTGCCAGTAGTAAGCCTGCATCATGTTCCCGGCCTGAAAGTCTCGCGCGTCGGCCAGGATCAGCTCCAGACGGGCTATCTGGCGACCCATCACCTGCTAGAGTTGGGACATCGCCGCATCGCCACCATCATAGGGCCGCGTGACCGTCGCGTAACACAGTTGCGCTTACGTGGCTATCAGCAAGCCCTCGAAAGCGCTCATATAGAGTATGATCCTGCCCTGGTTGAAGAAGGCAACTGGCAGGTAGAGAGCGGCTATGAAGCCGTACTGCGGTTGCTGGATCGCATGACAATCAGCGCGACTGATTTCACTGCTATTTTTGTACAGAACGATACAATGGCAATTGGCGTTCTCAGCGCGTTACAGCAGCGAGGATGCCGGGTGCCGGAGGATTACTCGGTTGTAGGATGCGACGATATTGAAATTGCTGCCCACACCATTCCTCCCCTGACGACTGTACATATCCCCGTGTATGAAACGGGTGGAACCGCCGTTCGCCTGCTCCTTGATATCATTGCACAGCGAATTGTAGAACCACAACGCATCATACTACCGGTTCATCTGGTGGAGCGAGCGTCAAGCGGTAGACTTGACAACAGTTCGACCATCGTCTTACCCTCGATGCAGAAGGAGACTATTTGTGGCAAAGATCAAAATTGATCTGGATCGTAAAATTGGCAACGTGGATCGTAGAATATATGGCGGCTTCATCGAACACCTGGGGCGCTGTATATATGGCGGCATCTATGAGGAAGCTTCCCCTTTAAGCGACAGCGACAATTTTCGTAAGGATGTGCTGGAGGCCGCACGTCCGCTCCGCATGCCGTTATTGCGCTGGCCCGGCGGCAACTTCGTGAGTGGCTATCACTGGGTTGATGGCATCGGTCCGCAAGAGGATCGCCCGCGCCGCATCGAGCTGGCCTGGCTCTCTGAAGAGTCCAACCGCTTCGGCACTGATGAGTTTATGCATTACTGTTCAGTGCTGGGAACGGAACCATACATCTGCGTCAACATGGGTACGGGGACGATGGACGAGGCTCAGGCGTGGGTCGAGTACTGTAATGGCACCAGCAACACCTACTGGGCCAATCTGCGCCGCAAAAACGGACACGAGGAGCCGTATCGCGTCAAGTACTGGGGCCTGGGCAACGAAATGTATGGACGCTGGCAGATCGGCGCATTAAGTGCAGAAGACTATGTGAAAAAAGCCCGCGAATTTGCTAAAGTGATGAAGTGGATCGATCCAAGCATCGAACTGGTCAGCTGCGGCCAGACCGGGTGGACCGATTGGGATCGCATCGTGCTGGAAGGTCTCGCGCCCTACGTGAACTACCACAGCATCCATATCTACACCGGCAGTTCCGATTACTACAGCAATGTGCTAGCTCCCCATCAGGCCGAACGTGCGCTGCGCAATTGCCGCGCCATGATCGATCTCGTTCGCTATAATCAGAATATTTCTCACCCCATTCACGTGGCGTATGACGAGTGGAACGTCTGGTTCCGCGAGCGCACGCCCGAAAGCAAGCTGGAGGAGCGCTACACCCTGGCAGACTCGCTGGCGGTCGCGACCTATCTCAATATTTTTATCCGCTATTGTCAGACGGTCAAAATCGCGAACCTGGCCCAGCTTGTGAACGTGATTGCGCCGATATTTACCAATAAAGAAGGTCTCTTCCTCCAGACCATCTATCATCCGTTGCGCCTGTATGCCGAACATATGCAGGATATCGCGCTTGATGCTTTTGTCGAATGCGAAACCTACGCTCCGCAAGCAGACCAGGAGACCTCGCAATGGCCTCATCGCGTGGCCGATATGGGGCCGTTCAATCTCCTGGATGTCGCCGTTACCTGCGATACCACCGGCAAAGAACTGATGGTCTCCGTCGTCAATCGCGATCTGGAAAAGGCGCATACGACGACGATTCAACTGGCCGACAACGCTGCCATTGCAAGCGGTGTAGGCTACGAGGTCAACGGGGCCAATCCTGATATCGTCAATTCCTTCGAACAGCCCCACAATGTTGGCGTGCAAGAGCGCAGTCTCGATCTCGCCGGTCAGGACGTAACCTACACCTTCCCGGCTCACTCGCTCACAGTTTTGAAGCTCCGTCTCGCTTAAAACGCGGCCCGGCAGAAGCATAATGTCGTGCCTCTGCCGAGTCTGGTACGTTTACAATAGAAGCTGTTGAGCTTTTCCAACGTTGGAAAAGCTCAACAGCTTTCAATGGCAATCACCTCTTTTCATTACAGTTCATTGTAGTACTGTTATAGCATTGGTTGCAATTATTTCAGCCAGCCTGCTCAAAGATAGCTACGTCTGGGCGCAGGGCGGACACATTCCGGCATATCTGCCCGTCACCGAAAGCGAGCAATATAAGCAGCTCAAGCCACAGTCCAATTATGCAGGCGTGGCGAAAGAGGTTGTGCTTGATCCCCCGGCCTGGTTCAGCGGCTCCGGCTCCCAGTTTGAATCGCAGGGTGAAGCGGCATTTCTGGCAGTGATGTCCGGCCAGATGACGGGGAAAGAGGGGCTGCAACAGTTCAAACAAGCGCTGCAAAAGCTGTTAGATACGCCGTCTCCCGTCATCTAAGGCGTGTGCGATGTACATGCGACACGAAATGACATAGTGGTCAACGAAAGGTGTTCGTTCAATGTCCGACATACTCGTGCAAAAATCAGCGGCGCAAGTGAGCACGCCGAGTTCCCAACAAAGCAGAACCAGCAAAAGGGCCAGATACATGCAGAGTGTATCTGGCCCTTTTGCTGCTCCATATACAATGGACTACGAGGCGCTCTGAGAATCGCCCCAATCCTGCTGGAATGTTTGTTGCAAGATGGTGAGGACGTTCTGGTCGGAGACGATAATGCCCAGTTCGCGATTACGCTCCAACGAGGCCGTTGAGATGTTCTCTGATCCCACAAAAGCCTTTTGCCCGTCGGCAACGATAATTTTCGCATGCATATAGAGGTGCGAATCCTCTTTTACCTGCGCACCACCCTGCTGAATCGTCTGTATCCCCTGGCTGTTGCTATCGCCTGACGAACCGCTGGAGGCAGGCACAATCACCTGGACCTGCACGCCGCGTTTGGCCGCAGCAACGATCGCCTGCTCGATTTCGTTATCCTGCATCTCCTCGGCTTCGATCAAGAGCGTCTTATGAGCGCCGCTGATAATCGAGGTGAAATCATTGCGCGAATTGACGGGACTGACGACCAGATTGGGATCGTTCAACTGGGGCGTGCTGCGGTTCCAATCGGCATTGAAGATGTCCGACACGGCCTGCACATCCTGGTCATTGGTGTCGATGATGCCATATTCGCGATTGGTCGTGCTCTTACTGCCACCCAGCGCTGAGATGGTGAAGTTGGAGGTCATAATATAGGCGGTCTGCCCGTCGATCACCATCCCCTTTTCATGGGTCAGGGCAAAGCTGGGGTTGGTGGTCTTGGCCTTCACCCCTGCGGCGTTTAAACGATCGAGGGTTTGTGTTGGCGAGATGCTGCCGCTCCCATAGGGATGGCCCTCCAGCATCACACGTACATCTACGCCACGATGGGCCGCCTCTTCCAGCCCCTGGATGACGTGGCGCTCGGTCAAAAGGTACATCTCCAGCTGAATCGATTTCGTGGCACCATTCAGCGCGTCGGTGATCACACGATAGCCCGCATCCGGCTCGACAAACACCTTCACGCCCTCTGCCCCTGAACCTACTGGCCCGGAGTTGGTCGTGCTATTCATCGTTCCCGCGCTGGTGCCGTTCTGCGCGATACTGACGGTACACCCCGCCAGCAACACACACAATGCCGCGATAACCAGAGCAAGATAGAAAAACTGTCTTCTATCATGAATTGATAAGCCAGGCATGACTCTTGCGACCTCCCCTTCTACGTGTACGTCATAAACAAACTGTTCCGTACAGAGCATGTAGCAGCATATGCCATTATCTGTTACTGATCAGAAAAATCACAGCAGCAGGAAACAGCTGCCTTATTTCTAATACGGTTGTAGGGGGTGCGAAAGGATACAAAAGAGATATGCATGAAAGAAGTACCAGTTCTGTGTAAATGAAACTGGTACTTCTTTCATTTCGTATAAGCGACTTTATGGATGGAGAAACACGTAGAGTGGCGCGAGGACGAGCGTAATCGTGCTGAGCAGTTTGATAACGACGTGCAGCGAGGGACCAGCTGTATCCTTGAAGGGATCGCCAACGGTATCGCCAACGACGCTCGCCTTATGCGGTTCGCTCTTCTTCCCCAGCACGGTTCCCGTTGTATCGAGGCGATCAAGCATCTCGCCCTCGCTATCCACGCGCAAGTAACCGGCCTCGATATACTTTTTCGCATTATCCCACGCCCCGCCACCATTGTTGAGGAAGAGGGCCACCACAATACCACCCATCGTGCCAACCATCAACATCCCGGCTTCCGCCTGCGGGCCAAGAATCACGCCGACAGCAATAGGAGTCAGCACGGCAACGAGACCAGGTAGGACCATTGCACGCAACGCCCCACGAGTGCTGATATCAACGCAGCGGGCATAATCGGGATCGACGCGATCCGCCGGGTTCTCTGCCATAATCTTCGGATTCTCACGAAACTGGCGGCGCACCTCCTCAATCATGCGTTTGGCTGCGGCACCAACGGCTTGAATCGCCAGCGCACTGAAGAAGAAGATGAGGGTCAGGCCAAGCAGAGCCGCGATAAAGACCGTGATATCGGCCAGATCCACGCGATAGACATCCGGGTTATGCTTGAAACTATACAGCACATCCAGATATGCGCTGAAGAGCAGGAAGGCCGCCAGAGCTGCCGAGCCAATGCCATAGCCTTTCGTCAGCGCTTTGGTCGTATTACCGGCGCTATCGAGTGCGTCGGTAATATCGCGCACGGACTCGGCCTCGCCACCCATCTCCGTAATGCCGCCAGCATTATCGGTAATGGGGCCAAACGTGTCCATTGCAAGGATATAAGCACAACTCATCAACATGCCCATCGTCGCCACGGCGGTCCCGAAGATACCGCCCACGTTGATGACGTTGGGGGTTCCCGCAATCAGGGGGATATGTACCTGACTGCCCAGGAAGAACGAGAGACCGAGCGCCACGCAGATCGCCAGCACAGGCAGCGCCACACACTCAAAAGCGATGGCAACACCGGTGATGATGGTTGTCGCAGGTCCGGTCAACGTTGAGGATACGATCTGGCGCACGGGACGCCACGTACCAGCGGTGTAGTACTGAGTGATATAGACAAAGGCCACGCTCAACAGAATACCCACAGTTCCGGCTAGGCCAAACCAGACCCAGGCCGCGATCCCAGCATTGCCGGTCACGTTATCGTTATTCAGCAACAGATAACTACCCAGGAAGACGCCGATCACGGACAGCACGCAGGTAATCCAGTAGCCAATGTTTAATTGCTGCATAGCGATCTCGCCGGGATCGCGTCCGGCAGCTTTATCTGGCTCGACGACGACGGATGGGCGCACCCAGAGCAGGCCAAGAGCCGAGGCAATCAGGCCAAAGGCGCGTACCACCAGAGGGAAGATAATCCAGCCGATGTTGCGGGTTGCCAGATAGAGACCGACGCCAAGAATCATCGCACCAATGTTCTCTGCGGCTGTCGATTCAAAGAGATCAGCACCACGACCAGCACAGTCGCCCACGTTATCGCCCACCAGATCGGCAATAACGGCAGGGTTGCGCGGATCATCCTCTGGAATGTTGGCCTCCACCTTCCCCACCAGATCGGCTCCCACGTCGGCAGCTTTGGTGTAGATGCCACCACCAAGCTGGGCGAAAAGGGCCACAAAGCTAGCCCCAAAGCCAAACCCGACAATCAGGCTGGGAGCGACATCGGGGCTTGTTAACCCACCATAAGCTGTAAAGACCAGCGATACCCCCAGCAGAGAGAGCGCAACAACCAGGAAGCCAGAGACAGCCCCTCCTCGTAGCGACACCATTAATGCTTCACCCAGGCTGCGCCTTGCTGCGCTGGCCGTGCGGCTGTTGGATTGGACCGCAACGTACATACCAATATAACCAGAGATACCCGAACAGAGCGCACCGATCAAGAAGGCGATCGCGGTATGCCACGCAAGGTTAAATCTGGCCTCTGGCGTTCCCTGACTGAGGAAATAGAGGACGGCAGCGACAATAATAGCAGCGAAGACGGCAAGAGTGGCGATGGTACGATACTGACGATTGAGGAAGGCCATAGCGCCTTTGAAAATAGCACTGGCTACTTTCTGCATGGCGGGCGTCCCGGTGTCCTTACGGAGAACAAAGTTTGCGAGATAGGCGGCAAACAGGACTGCAAGAAGTCCTACCACAATTGGAACCCAGATATAGTAACTCACGACTGGAAATACCCTCCTTTGCGGAAGATGATACTGGTAGTCAACGCTGACCACCCAACTACATCGTGACGAAACCATTGCAGAGAAGCACAAGAACGTCTTCTCTACCCATATCGATCCATTTCCACCTACGAGGAGCATCTAAGTCGAAGTATAGTGTAACATATGGATGGATGCACTGACAAGAGAGAATGAGATATGATTCATCAGAATCACAAAACTGGGGAAACAAAATAAAAAGCTCTACCACGTAAAGGTTATCAGCAAGATAGATGACGGAACAGTACATGATATATATGATTTTCATCAATATATATATGGAAAGATTACCCATCATATATAGACAGGGATTGTGTTTTATCGCACGTCATCCTATTCATATCTATATTATTTCGATTCATGGTACATGTTTCTCAACAAGAAGTCTGATCAAGAGACAGCACTATTCGGGGAAGAAGGGTGCGTCTTCAAGCAAAGGAACAGAGAAGAAGGATGCTCTCCTTTTTCAAGAAGGCATCCTTCCAGCTTCAAGGCGATCCTGCCATACAGCACAATCTCATGCACATATCAGTGCTGCAAGAGATATGTCCGCTCCTTCTCCATATCAGGTACTTTATGGGTATGCAGCGTGTCAACCGGACGTACGATCAGAATAGGCAGCGTTGTGGCGTGCAATACACGCTCTGTAATGCTCCCCATCGTCCAGCGCATCAATCCGCCTCGTCCATGTGTTGAGATGGCGATCAAGTCGCAAGGACCAAACGTTTCTAAGCCATCCTTACTCGGACCGTGCTCAGCAATATTGACCAGCGCACTCGCGACATCATCATCAAGTGAGACCGACCAGGTAACGGAGATATGACGCTCCGCCATGCCTGGCACAATATATCCTTCGCTCAATTGCTCAGCGGTTAAGCTCAAGTAATGGCTGGCCTTATTGAGGTCTCCCATACGCGGTGAAAGCTCCTCTTGATGTTCGTCCCCATGATGTGCAGGTTTCACAATACGCGCCAGATGCAGAGTTCCCTGCAACTGGTTGCTCGTCAAGGCTGTGAGCAGGTCTGTAGCAGGTTCAAGCGCACTCTTCGCATGAGTGGAACCATCTAATGGAACCAGCACACGCAAGGATTTCGAGCCAGCCGCCAGGCGTAATGGTAATTGGGAACCTTCACGCAGAATCAAGACGGGTGTGGTTGCATACCTTGCAATTTTTTCGGCGATACTCCCTATCAACCAGCGTGTGACACCGCTATAGCCGTGGCTACAGATCATAATCAAGTCGGCAGCATACGAGCTGGCAACCGAAAGGATCGTCGAGGCGACCGGCCCAAATTGTGTGACCGTTTTTACCGCAACCCCGGCAAGTTCAGGGGACGAAGCAATGGTCGCCAGATAGCTTTCCGCCTCCGCTAATTCGCCGTCAACAGCTGCCTGCGCCATCGACGGATAGGGAGTCGTAATGGCAGGCCAGTAGTCGGTGGCAAGGCTGACGACACGCACGAGCACAAGCATCCCTTTTGTATTACGTGCCAGCCGCGCCGCCATCGGAAGGACGGACTCCGCACGTGCAGAGCCATCCAGTGGAACAAGAATATTTCGATACATCTTCACTCCTCCTAATTTATGCGGACTCGATTGTTAATTGCTGCGAACGCTGCCAACCGATCTGGCTCTCCACTCCGGGATAGAGGCGGTCTGCTTCCTACAAATACGTTGCGTTGAGCACAGTATAGTATTCGCCACTAACGGTCAGATCACAACAAAGAACGTCTATCTCACGGCTCCATCACAAGCTTATTGACAGCAGCGAGGCGGAACAGCTATGATGAAGAGGGTTATATATGCTCAGTTATGAACAAGAGTGTTGCATCAGAACAGCCAGAAAGAGAATCTATGCCATCGCAAGAGGTGAGCAAAAAGCTCCCAACGCCTGAACGTTTTGCTGCACTCAGTCGCGTAGGAGTAGCGCTTCTTAGCGAACTCAATGAGGAGCGACTTTTGCATTTAATCGCGGAAGCCGCATGTGAAATCACTGGTGCGACCTTTGCCGCCTTCACCTTACGCCCGGTCAGCGAAACCGGCCAGCCCCTTGTCCCTGCGGAGGGCAGCTTTTTCTATCTCGCCGCTATTGTTGGCGTCACGAAAGAGCAGGAGACCTTCTTTCGCCATATATCGTTAGGTGGCGAGGGATTGCTGGCTCCCATTTTCCGTCACGGCGTCTCTGTGCGCGTCGATGATGTCCACACCCACCTCGATCCTGGCAATTATAAGCAGGCCAAAAAGCAGGAACGAGCCACCGCGCAGGATCTCGCCTCAGCCTATGCGCAAGGCAAAATCTCCGCCTCCCAACTCCACTCAATGGGCGTGCCACAGGGCCATCCGATCATGCGCAGTTTCCTGGGAGCGCCCCTGCTGGATCGCGAGCGACAGGTACGCGGAGGATTACTCCTCGGGCATGCATTAGCTGGTCAATTCACTGCGGAAGATGAGCTTTTACTGGTTGCTCTGGCATCGCAGGCAGCCGTTGCTCTGGAGAACGGGCGGCTCTACCGCACTGCTCAGATCCAGGCGCAGGAACTTCAGGTTATTTTTGACAGCAGCGCCGATGGCATTACCCTTGTGGACAGCACTGGGCAGATCGTGCGTGAGAATCGTTCTGCTCAATACCTGCATCAACGGCTACAACAAGAGGCCGATGGAGCCAATGCCCTTGAACAATTGCTCTTCGCTCCAGCCCGTCTGTCCTTGCAAGCACAGGCGGAACAGCAGTATTCGGTCAGCCTTCAGCAGGGCGGCGAAACACACGACTATCTGGTTACGGCCTCTCCATTACGCCCGCCGCCTGAGACAAGCCCCCTCCTGTTAGGCACACAGACCACCCCTCAGAACATCAGCGGCGCGGTCGTTGCCTACCATGAAGTGACAGAGATACGCCGCCTGCTTTCGATACAAAGAAAACAGGCTGAAACGGAGGGCCGCGTCGCTCAACTACAACTTATTCTGGATGAGCTACCAAGCAGCGTCTATCTGGTGCGTGGACCTGATGCCCATCTGGTGCTGGCTAATCGAGCAACTGTGGGAATCTGGGGAGCGCAATGGCAACCGGGACAGGCATTGCAGGATTTTTTAGAGCGGCAACATATTCGCATTTTCGCTCCTGACGGCAATCCGTTGTCATTTGAGAGTTTGGCAACCACACGAGCAGTTCGACAGGGCGAAACGGTCTATCATCATCAACAGGTGATTCGTCATCCTGATGGTTCCAATCTGCCAGTGCTGGTCAACGCGGTGGCGCTGGATCTACGCAGCCTGGATATCACGGTTCCTAGCGGTTCTCTACGCACTTCAGATCAACCCTCCTGGGCCGCGCTGGTTGTGCATCAAGATGTTTCCGCGCTCAAAGAGGCTGAGCAGCTCAAAGACGACTTCATCGGCATCGCCGCCCATGAGTTGCGCACTCCTCTGGCCGTGCTGAAGGGATTTGCCCAGACGCTGATCGTGCAGACTGCACGGCAGCAGGGGCCAGAACTGGCTGACTGGCAGATGGAGGCACTGGTGAGCATCGATCAAGCAACAATACGCCTGGTTGAACTGACCGACGACCTGCTCGATATCAGCCGCTTGCAAGCGGGGCGCTTAACCCTCCATCCCTCCTACTTTGATCTGGCATCATTGACACAACGGGTGTTGACGCGCTTCCAGATGACGACCGAACGCCACCATCTGATGCTTCAGACAGACGCTGAATATTTTGTCGTTCATGCCGATCAGGTACGCATGGAGCAGGTGCTCTCCAATTTACTTTCCAACGCAATCAAGTATAGCCCGAACGGTGGCCCCATCCAGCTGCGACTGGTCAGCGATAATGATAATACGATTCTCAGCATTCAAGATAACGGCATTGGCATTCCCCAGGAGCAGCAGGTGTACATCTTTGGCCGCTTTGCCCGCGCCGAAAACGCCCGCATGCATGGCATCAAAGGGACCGGGCTGGGGCTGTATCTCTGTCGCGAATTGATTGAGCAGCAAAGCGGACGCATCTGGTTCGAGTCTGTAGAAGGACAGGGGACAACCTTCTACCTTTCCCTCCCCTCCATCGTGGAAAGTACAGACGACGAGTTGTGAGCCATCCGTGATATGCATCTCCTCATACAGTGATGCATCTGTGATCGCTGCTTGCTACACTTCTCGTAACGAGAAATTAAAAAAATTCTGGCTTTACATATGAAATGATCAGGTGTAGAAATTATGGAAAAACCACTGGTAAAAGCACTGGCAACTGCCGTCAACGAAGAAGAGGGACGCTATCTTGAGCAGGCATTGCAGGGAATCGTGGAATTACAACTGACCTCTGGCTCGTTAAACGACGTTGATCAGCACGACCTGGCCGAGATTGAAATTCTCATGCCCTTTATCCATGAGCATATTGGACATGCCGAAATAGAGAGAATGCCGCAACTCAAGCTCATCGCAACGCGCTCGACCGGCTACGATCATATCGACCTCGCAGCTGCCACCAAACGCGGCATAATCGTTGCAAACGTCCCTGGCTATGGAGAAACCGCTGTTGCCGAACAGACATTTGCCCTGATGTTAACGCTCTCACGCAAAATGCACCTCGCCTATACGCGCACGCAACAGGGCGACTACAGCATCGAGGGGCTGCGCGGCTTCGATCTCTACGGCAAAACGCTCGGCGTTGTCGGGGCAGGCGCAATCGGCTTACACGTTATTCGCATCGCTAAGGGCTTTGGCATGAATGTGGTTGCCTCTGACGTAAATCAGAACCGCCTGTTAGCTGAGGTGCTGGGGTTCCGTTATGTAAAACTGGATGAACTGTTCGCCATCTCAGATATCATCACGCTGCATGCACCAGCGCTACCATCAACGCAGCACATGATTAACCGTGAGACGCTCTCGACCATGAAACGCGGTGTACTCCTGATCAATACAGCTCGCGGCTCGTTGATCGATACGCAGGCGCTCCTCTGGGCGTTGGATACAGGTATTCTCGCCGGTGCTGGCCTGGATGCAATGGAAGGCGAAGAGTTCTTACAGCACGAAGAGGAACTGTTGAATACACCAGCCACAGAGGACAAGTTGAAAATCCTGGTACACAACAGGCTGCTACAACGCCGCTACAACGTGGTCATTACGCCGCATATCGCGTTTAACACAGAAGAGGCGCTCAGGCGTATCCTGGATACCACGATCGAGAACGTCCAGGCATTTCTACAGGGGCATCCCTCTAATATTGTGAAAGCGAAGTAAATAGTACAACACTGGCAATTCCGTGAAAGGGTCGGTGCCGAGGAAGTCGGTTTACAACAGGCGGTTGAACGGTTGACCGTTCGATGCATGAAAGGAGTCACGCGATGTGGCAGCATATTCTTGTTCCATTAGATGGCACGACAGGTGCGGAACAGGCTCTTCCTCTGGCGGCCCATATTGCCAGAGCAACAGGAGCGTCCCTGACCCTGCTACGTATTCAACCAACATTGTCCGAATCTACCTACCTGCTAGACGGCGGCCTGATGCTGGCAAAGATCAAAGAGTATGAACGCGAGCGTGCTGAGGCCAAAGAATACCTGAAGCATATCATCACTACTGACAACCTGGATGGTGTGGGCATCCGCACAAAGTTGCTCGAAGGGCAACCGGTTGATACGCTGCTTCAGTTTGCTCAGGAGCAGCAGGCCGATTTGATCGTCATGTGCCGCCACGAGCATAACGGCCTCAAGCGCTGGGTCTCAAATCACACGGCGCGTCATCTCGCCCGTCAAAGCACGATTCCTATTCTCGCCCTGCACGAGGACGGTCCAATGACCTCTCCACATGAACAGAGTATTCCGCCACATCCATTCAGTGTCATGGTGGCTCTGGATGGGAGCAAACGGGCCGAAACAGCGCTGCTCGCCGCCGCAAAGTTGAGCGCGACGCTCTCGGCACCATTTCAAGGCATACTGCATCTCGTTCGCATTATCCAGCCCCAGATAGCCTATAGCGAAAATGCTGAGGCGCAATTCAGCAAGCTCAAAAGACAGACAATTGTGCATGCCAAAGACTATCTGGACGAGGTGGAATGGTGTATTCAACATGGCGATCTGGCGCGTTATCACCTTCAGATCACCTCTTCGCTGGCAGAAGAGACAGATATCGCACGTACGCTGATGCGCGATGTTGAGATGGGCGAACGCCTGGGCGATATTCGCTTGAGCGCTGGCTATGATACGATTGCGCTTGCCACACATGGACGCAACAGTCTCAAGCGCTTGCTGCTTGGTAGCGTGACCGAACGGCTTCTGGATAGAACATCTATGCCTGTGTTGATTGTGCATCCCGGTGAGCACGCCGCACTCCCTGACATTGCGGAGCAAACTATCGCTGAGCTTGAGGCGACTACATCTTAACACTATCAACCTCGCACAGACGCGGCACACCTCCCATACATTGACAGGAGCAAATATGAATTTGCTATACTCTCAAAAAGGCTGTAACCACGCTGCGAGCAACGCTGTGATACATATGTGAGATAGCGTGATCTTGCTGTGATACGACAGTGAGATGATCTCAGTATGATAGGGGCAGGAAAGAAAGAAGCGAACATATACTCACTCGCTCATAAGATTTTTAGAACACCCTGCACGAGCGAGACAAACATATTCCGGTTAAGGAGTAGATGATGTCAAAAATCGATCAAACGCGCTTACAATTAATGGACCGCTATTGGCAGGCGGCAAATTACCTTACCGTTGGTCAGATCTACCTGCAAAGCAATCCCTTGCTCAAAGAGCCACTGCGCCCCGAACAGATTAAACCGCGCTTGCTTGGCCACTGGGGAACCTCTCCGGGTTTAAGTTTCATTTACGTTCACCTCAATAGACTGATTCAAGATCACAACGTCGATATGATCTATCTGGCCGGGCCTGGTCATGGTGGACCGGCTCTGCTGGCCAACGTCTATCTCGAAGGCACTTACAGCGAGATATACCCACGTATAACGCAAGATGAGGCGGGTATGGACCACCTGTTCCGCCAGTTCTCGACGCCCGGTGGCGTGCCGAGCCATGTGAGCGTACCTACCCCCGGTTCCATCCACGAAGGCGGCGAACTTGGCTATGTGTTGAGCCACGCCTTCGGTGCAGCCTTCGATAACCCAAACCTGATTGTCACGGCTGTTGTGGGAGATGGTGAGGCCGAGACGGGACCGCTGGAAGGTGCCTGGAAAAGCGTCCGCTTCCTCAATCCAGAGCGCGACGGTGCCGTTCTTCCTATCCTGCACCTCAACGGCTATAAAATCTCCGGCCCTACCGTCTGGGGACGCTCCAGCGATGAGGAGATCCAGTCGTTCCTTTCAGGCATCGGCTACGAGGTCTTCTTCGTCGAGGGCGATGATCCCATGACGATGCACCAGCTCTTTGCTGAGACGCTGGAGACCTGTTACGAGAAAATTCGCGCCTATCAAGAAGATGCCCGCAAAAATGGCTTTCAGGGCCGTCCGCGCTGGCCTGCAATCGTTCTGCGCACACCGAAAGGCTGGACCGGCCCCCACGAGGTCGATAATGTCCAGATTGAGGGTACCTTCCGCGCACATCAGGTTCCCGTATCCGAAGTCAAAACCAATCCAGAGCATCTCGCTATTCTGGAAAACTGGCTCAAAAGCTACCATCCAGAAGAACATTTTGATGAGCGCGGCCACCTCGTACCAGAACTGGCAGCGCCGGCACCTCATGGCAATCACCGCATGGGAGCAAACCCACACGCCAATGGTGGCAAACTCCTGATCAACCTCGTGTTACCCGACTTCACTGAATATGCCATTGATGTGAAAGAGCACGGCACAGAGCGTCATGAATCAACGCGCCAGCTCGGTAAATTCATGCGCGACATTTATGTACGTAATGCGCAGCACGAGAATTTCCGTCTGTTCTGCCCTGACGAAACCAACTCGAACCGGCTTGGCAACGTCTTCGAAGTGGAAAATCGCTGTCTGGTTGAACCCGTCCTGCCAAACGACGATCACGTTTCACC
>JAICIM010000190.1 GCA_025928885.1 Ktedonobacteraceae bacterium
AGGCGGAGCGAGGCCAATGGGGTGAGCACCTCTTCAGGATAGAAGAGCATGATCTTGGTGCCAAAGCCTCCCCCAACGTCAGGAGCAATCACGCGCACCTTATGCTCGGGCAGATGAAAGAGCGCGGCCAATCCGTTGCGGAGCGGGATCGGTGCCTGCGTCGAGATCCAACAGGTCAGCATCTGCTCATATGCATCCCAGCGGGCCACCACGCCGCGACACTCCATCGGCATCGCCGCCGCCCGCTCCATCGTCAACTGCTCGCGCTCAACATGCGGAGCTATGGCAAAGACCTCATCGGGGTCCCCAACGACCTGCACCAGATGGGCCGCGATATTGTCCGGCACATCCGCATGCACCAGAACATCTGCCGTCGAGGCCACCTCCAGGCTATGGACGACGGGCAGCGGCTCATATTCCACATCGATCAATTCGAGCGCATCTTCCGCGATATAGCGGCTCTCCGCGACCACAAACGCCACCGCCTCGCCAACGTAGCACACCTCGTCGCGGGCCAGGGGCAGTTGGGTGCGCGGCTGCGTCAACGCCTGATGCGGGATCAGCAGCGGCGATGGTTCCAGCACCTCGCCCAGATCGGCGGCGGTGAGGACAAGCTGCACGCCTGCGAGGGCGCGAGCGGCACTGACATCAATCTGTTTGACCTGCGCGTGCGCATATGGGCTGCGCAATACAGCCGCATGTAACATGCCGGGCAGATCGATATCATCGACATAGATCCCCCGCCCCCTCAGCAGGCGCGGATCTTCGTTGCGCTGCACAGGAGCGCCAAACCAGCGCGTCGTCATTGTGTACCTGCCTCCTGTTCATGCAGATAGGTGGCCGCGAGCTTGACCGCCGCGACGATATTCTGATACCCGGTGCAGCGGCAGAGGTTCCCGGAGAGTTCGTGGCGAATCTCCTCTTCCGTCAACTCTGTGGTTTCACGCAAAAGAGCATGGACCGATAAAATAATGCCGGGAGTGCAAAAACCGCATTGCAGCCCGTGTTTCTCTTGAAATGCGCGTTGAATCGGATGCAGCGGCTCGTGTTCGCCTGACAGACCTTCAATCGTCGTGAGCGCTTTGCCATCGGCCTGCACTGCCAGCATCAGGCAGGAGCGCACCGCCTCACCTTCTAACAGTACGGTGCAGCAACCACAAACGCCATGTTCGCAGCCAACGTGCGTCCCGGTGAGATGCAGCTCGTGCCGCAGAAAGTCCGACAGCAACAACCGTACCGGCACCTCTCGCTCGTAGCGCTGCCCGTTCACCGTGACGGCGATTGTACGCACAGCATAAAAAGCCTGTTCACTCATACCCCCACCTGCTCTTTCTGGTTACGTCTCTGCCACGCCATATGTAACACTCGTTTCGTTAGCTCAGCAGTCAAAGCTCTTCGATAGGCCGGGGTCGCATGCACATCTGCCAGATCGTCGCTGACCAGCTGGGCGGAGGTGGTGGCGGCGGCATCAAGCGTGTTGAGCCGCGTATCGATGAGGATATCCTCAACAGCAGAGGCACGCACGGGAGCGCCGGCGATGCCCAGGTAGCTAATCTGTGCGCTGGCACAACGATCATCTCCTGAAGGCGTAAGTACAGCAGCGGCCCCGGCAAGGGCATAGTCGCCAGAGCGACGCGCGAACTCCAGAAAGGCCCAGCCAGATTGAGGCGCAAGCCAGGGCAAACGTACCTCCGTGAGCAGCTCGTGAGGCTCCAGCACGGTCGAGAGATAGCCAGTAAAAAACGCTTCAGCCTTGATGATCCGTTCGCCTGCCTTGCTACGCACCACAACCTCGCCATTGAGGCAGAGCAGCAGGGCTGGCAGTTCCGCCGCTGGATCAGCATGGGCGATACTGCCACCAATCGTACCGCGATTGCGAATCTGCATATGCCCAATATGCTGCACCGCCTCGACCAGCAAAGGATAGCGCTGCTGGACCAGAAGAGAACGCTCGATCTGGCGCTGACGCGTCATCGCGCCAAGCGCCAGATACTCGTCCCGCGCCTCAATATATTCCAGCGAACGCACCGCATTGATATCAAGCAGATAGCTCGGGCCTGCTAGCCGCATATTCAACAGGGGCAGCAGGCTCTGACCGCCAGCCAGTATTTTTGTGTCGGAACCATACACTTCCAACAAGGCAAGAGCTTCATCCAGCGTCTGGGGCGCACTATAGAGAAAACGTGGTGGTTTCATCCCTTTTCTCCGTGATTAAGTAAATCAGCGATCGGCGCAACCCATTGCACTACATACTCATCAGCCATCGTTGCGCCCACACATTGCAAACCGAGCGGCAGACCATTCCCGGCTCGCCCGGCGGGCAGCGTAATCGCCGGCATGCCCGTATAGGTCCAGGGCAGATTCATGATCGGACTGCCCGTAGAATCCAGACCGTGAGGGGCGGGTCCAGTCGTCGCCGGAGTGACCCAGAGATCAATACCATTCTGCGCCATCTGCGCCTCTAACACCGTTCGGAGCGCAAGGCGTCCCGCGCGTGCCTGTGCCTGCTCTTTCTCGCTCACCTCCTGCCCCTCACGAAGCGCCGCCGCAGTGCGTGGGCGATAGAGGCTCTCATAACGGGCAAACCAGTCTGTATGCACCAGGGCCATCTCCGCAAAGACCATGCGCGTGTGACGCCGATTGATCTCCTCGATATCTTGCAACGCCGCAACCCGCTTGATGCTATACCCATGCAGTTGCAACAGAGCGAGTTGCCGCTCAAAGGCAGCCAGAGCCTCATCTGATGCCTGGGCAAGGTAGGGGCCATCAGGAACGCCCAGAACCGGTTGCCGGTCAGCAGTAACAGCTAACCAGCTACTACAGAGCAGAGGCGCAACCAGAGCAACCCCGGCAAGGTCTTGCGTAAAATAGCCGATATGTTCGACAGTATCCGCACAACGGATCAAACCAGCGGTTGAGATGCGTCCATAGGTTGGTTTGAAGCCAAAGATGCCACAATAGGCGGCGGGGCGAATGGTCGAGCCAATCACCTGCGTCCCCAGCGCAAGCGGACAGAGGCCAGCCGCGACCGCTGCCACTGAGCCGCTGCTCGATCCACCGGGGGTATGTTCAAGGTGATGAGGATTACGGGTCGGTCCTGGTTCAAAATACGCAAATTCGGTCGTAACCGTCTTCCCCAGGATGATAGCCCCGGCGGCCCGTAGAAGAGTGACGCTTTCCGCCTCGCTGCCAGCAAACAGGTCTGACGGAAGTTGCGAACCCGCCTGAGTAGGGAAACCATCGACGCGAAAGGTATCCTTGACGCCGATGGGGATACCATAGAGAGGGGGACGGTTCGCCGAATCAGGATAACGGGCCTGAAGCAACCGGGCATCTTGTTGCAAACGTGCGCGTCGATCCTCTTCAGGCAAAAACGCCTCAATCTGGGGATTCATTTGCTCTATGCGAGCGCACAATTCATCAATATAACGGCTCAGATCGAGCGTACCGCTACGCAGGGCTGCGGCGGTTGTTGCGAGGGGTGCAGGAAAAAGCAAAGGCTGGCCTCCCTTCTATTGTTGTGTTTATCCTGTATAATCCATAATGAGACGTGCATTGTACCATCAACTGAACATCCTTGTATAGAGTCCTCTACAAACATTTTCCAGATACAACATCCACCTCAACAATAATTGTGTTCTTGCTGAGATACGCCTTTTCAAGAGATAATATGTGTTGAAGTTGCGCGACTTCGACATATATTTCACCAAAACGGTACAATAAAAGCAGCATCTTCGCAGCGTTTGTATGTCATGAGATCGGCAGAAGGAGCGGGAACTTGATGGAAACGATTGATCTGAGCAACATGCGTGTGATCGACCTGTCGCAAAATTGGGATATGCACACCCCGGGTTTCGCCACCTATGAGGGGCCAACGATCAAGTGGATTAAGCGCGTCGCCTTCGATAAAGTCGGCGGACAGCATATCGCCTCGACGCTGCATGTGGGGACGCATCTCGACGCCCCGCTGCATTTTATCACCAACGGGCAGGACATCGGCAGCATTCCTCTTGACAAGCTGGTTGGTCCGGGCGTCGTCGTAGATCTGGAGGCGCTAGGCATCGGCGACTACGATATTTATACCTCAGCGCATTTCGAGGAGTGGGAGCGCAAGACCGGCCTGCATATCCAACCCGGCGATATCGTGGTCGTGCATACCGGCTACCACAAATACTACCCAAGCAACTGGTATGGGGAATCGCAGCCAGATGAGACGCGCTACTTTATCAAGCATCCCGGCCCGACCCGCGAGTTCGTCAACTGGGTGCTGGAACGCAAAATCTCCTGGTTCGCCATCGATGCCGGTTCGATGGATCACCCTATGAACACGGTCATTCGTAAAGTGCGCCCTGATCTGGCCGCCAAATGCGCACAGAAGCTGGGGAAGCCGCTTGAGGAGATCTGGCCCGAAGAGGATTTACAGCTAATGCACTATGATATGTTCCCACACGGCGTCTTCCACGTCGAAAATGCCGGGGGCATGATTGATGATGTGCTCGATCAGCGCGTCTGGATCGGGTGCTTCCCCTGGAAATTTAGCGGCGGCGAAGCGGCCTTCTGTCGCCTTGTGGCCTTCGTCGGACGCTAACTGGCGTCCCTCAAACCGGGTCCCTGGTGACAATAGCACTCTCCGGGGACCTGGTTTGCCTCCACAAAATCATTGCAACCTTGCTCCTGATACAGATCGTTTCCACCATCTTCCTTTTTTCTTACTCCTACTCTGTGACAGCCTGAGATGAAGCTCTGTTCTATCGGCAGCAAATACAGTATTCTCGATTTACAGGGATGTATTGCAGTATTGATTTATGTTTTTGTTTATGCTATATAAAAATCAAATCATATTATAGGATAGTTTGAATATTGCAGAGACTTACATATATAAATACTCATCTTAAATGCGCCTGCTGACAAACTCAATAATTTAGAAAGCGCGGAAGAGTGGGCGAAAACATTTTACGTTAAGACACAACTGATGTGAAGAGAGGAATTACGTAGGACATACACATGTTAGCTCATCCTGCTGAATGGTGCTACTTGTGTCTGTCTTATCTCACACATTATAAATTGATAGAGTTGAATTACCAGATACCGAAGGAGATCAAGATGTCGTCATCATCCCAGGCATTTTTGCTTGACGTGAACCTGCAACCAGGTAAACAACCTCCCCAATTGTGGGCTGAGGCAGATGGTAATCCACCTGGCTGGATAGCTGAGCATCGGGAGGCGTTGCGTGCCGCCGTCATCGAGTATGGTTCGCTCCTGATTCGTGGCCTCGGACTGCATAGTGCTTGCGAGATAACTACCACCTTCAAGCTGCTCACCAACACGCTGATGACCGAAAGAGAGGCTTTCGCCTCCCGGCGCGTCTACTCTGATGGTGTTTACTCTTCATCGACATGGCCCTCGAACCAGCAAATGTGCATGCATCACGAACTGAGCTACACCCTTGAGTTCCCGGGCCTGATGCTCTTCGCGTGCCTCCAGGCTCCTACCCACGGTGGGGCAACCACAATAGCCGACTCGCCAGCCGTCCTTGATGCGCTGCCTACCAGTCTGGTCGCAAGGTTCGAGCAGGAGGGTTGGCTGCTCACCCGCTGCTATAACGACGAGATCGGCGCATCCTTCGCCGAAGCATTTGGCACCGAGGACCGTAATGCTATCGAGCGCTACTGCCGCGCCAACGCGATCGAATGCGCGTGGCAACCCGATGGTGAACTACACACTCGACAGCGACGCCCGGCTGTCGTACGTCATCCCCTCACCGGTCAGCGCTGCTGGTTCAACCAGATCGCATTCCTCAACGAATGGACGCTGATCCCCGAGGTGCGTGAGTATCTGCTGGACATCTACGGCGCTGACGGGCTACCATTTAATACTCGCTATGGAAACGGAGATCCATTGGAAGAGGAGACCGTCCAGATACTTAATCAGGTCTATGAAGCCCACACTGTACGCGAACCGTGGCAGGCTGGCGACCTCATGCTCATCGACAACATACGTACCGCACACGGCAGGGAACCCTTTGAGGGTCCACGAGAAATTCTCGTCGCAATGGCAGATGCGGTTCGCCTGACTAACTGTTGACCAACAACTAGATAGGAGATCATTGTGCCAATTATCTCTTTGCCTCAGTCCTTTAATGAAGAAGAACTCTACATCGACCTTCGTTCGATCCTCGGCTGCCCACTCTTCCTGAAGTGTGAAGGGTTTAATTTTGCTGGCTCGATCAAATTGAAAGCTGCAAACGAAATGGTAGAAGCAGCCGAGCGGAGTGGGGTCCTGACACCAGCTTCCATCTTGATTGAATCCTCATCTGGAAATCTGGGTGTAGCACTCAGCATGATCGCTGTAAGCAAGGGCTACCAGTTTTTGTGCGTGACGGATTATCGCTGCAACCACTCGACCAGACGCCTGATGGAGGCGTTGGGCAGCCAGCTACACGTCATTGCTGAACCGGCTCCCAATGGCGGCGGGCTGCTTGGGGCGCGGCTCGCCTATGTTCGGGCGCGGTGTGCCTCCGATAGCCGCTATGTATGGCTCAACCAGTACACCAATCCTCACAATTGGAAGGCACACTACCAGACAACGGCCCCGGCGATCGCCCGACAGTTTCCACATCTCGACGCACTGTTTATTGGGGCTGGCACAACTGGTACGCTCATGGGATGCGCACGTTATTTCCGCGAGTGGGTTCGGCCAGTGCGCATCGTCGCCGTGGATAGCGTCGGCTCAGTAGCCTTCGGTGGCACACCGGGTCGCCGCATGATCCCTGGCCTGGGTACAGGCGTCCGACCACCGCTGCTCGACGAGTCCTATGTGGACGAGGTAATACGCATCGAGGAGGTAGATACTATTCGCACCTGCCATCATCTGGCCCGCCGGGGTTTCCTGTTCGGAGGTTCTACCGGCACGATAGTAAGCGGCGCTATACGCTGGTTGGCCCGGCATAATACGCGTGGATTGACTGCCGTAGCCATCGCCCCGGACCTCGGCGAGCGCTACCTTGATACCATCTACGAAGCCCGATGGTTACAAGATACTTATGGCGAGGATCTACGCATCCTTGATGAACAGGCAGAGCGAGAACTGGCTACCTCCCTGAGAGGCGCGACCTCTGCGGTCAGGCGAAAGGAGCGTATATTATGATGGAAAAATCTATGGAAAAATCTAAAGGGCGCCTGGCAACCAATCTAGCCAACCCCTTTAGCGTCCCTGGCTCAACAACCTGCACCGAAAAGTTATTTGCTGAGGTACTGGCCGATGTGATACACGTCGAGCCAGTATCGGTCGATAGCCATTTCTTCGCTGACCTGGGCGCTAACTCGCTGCTCATGGCTCAGTTCTGTGCGCGGGTTAGAAAGCGAGGGGATTTGCCTGCTGTGTCGATGAAGGATATCTATCGATATCCAACAATCCGCAGCCTTACAACGGCTCTAGCTGAGGCCGCACCTCCTGCTGTCGAGCCGTCAGTTCCGGCAACAATCGCAGTGAGACCTCCTGCCAGTACAAAGCAATATATCTTCTGTGGCCTGCTACAGCTCGTGAGCCTGCTTGGATATGCTTATCTCATCGGGCTTACCATCTCCCGAGGATACGACTGGATCTCTGCTGGCTCCAATTGGCTTGATAGCTACCTGCGGGCGCTCTTCTTTGTCTATGCCCTTCTTGTCGGCCTTTGCATTTTTCCAATTGTTGCTAAATGGATACTTATCGGACGGTGGAAAGCTGGCGAATTCCCGGTTTGGAGTCTGGCCTATGTCCGCTTCTGGATTGTCAAAGCGCTCATCCACATCAATCCGATGGTGTTATTCGTTGGTACGCCGCTCTACGTACTCTACCTGAGAGCTATGGGCGCAAGAATCGGCAAAGGAGTTACCATTCTCTCGCGCACTATCCCTGTCTGCACCGACCTGCTCACAATCGGTGCTGCTACGATCATTCGCAAAGATGCTATCATCCTCTGCTACCGGGCGCATGCTGGCCGCATCCAGACTGGCACGGTTACTCTCGGTCAGCATGTATATATCGGCGAAAGGACGCTACTCGATATCAACACAGCAATGGGCGACGGCGCCCAACTCGGCCATACCTCAGCACTACAATGCGGCATGGAGGTTCCACCCGGCCAGCACTGGCACGGCTCTCCGCCGCTGCACACTCAGCTAGACTATGTGCGAGTCGCACCAGCCAATTGTGGCACGTTGCGCCGGGTCATTTTCGGACTCTACACGCTTTTCGTGGTTTTCTTCATCTATATTCCGCTTGCCATCGGCTGCTTCTATCTGCTGGACCTCTGGATGCCTGAACTGGCAAAACTGCTGGCACCTGATCCTGGTGCAGTAATCTCACCGGAACTCTATCTCGACGCACTGACCTCCTCCTTGCTGCTGTTCTTCGGCTTCGTCGTTATCGGCCTCGTCGCCGTCTTTACCGTGCCGCGCCTGTTGCACCTTACTATCAAACCAGATACGATCTATCCGCTCTACGGCTTCCATTATGCGATACATCGGGCCATCACGAGCATGAGCAACAGCAAGTTTTTCAACTGGCTCTTCGGTGATAGTTCCTATATCGTCTACTATCTACGCATTCTCGGATACGATCTGGGCAAGATCGAACAGACCGGGGCGAACTTCGGCACACAGGTGCAACACGAGACCCCCTACCTGACCTCTATTGGTGGTGGCACAATGGTCTGTGATGGGCTGTCAATCATCAATGCCGACTTCTCGAATACGTCCTTTTGTGCCAGGCGAATATCGATCGGCACACATAATTTCCTGGGCAATGGCCTGGCCTTCCCACCAGGAGCGCACACTGGCGATAACTGCCTCCTGGCTACGAAAGCTATGGTTCCACTCGACGGCGAGCTGCGCGAGGGAGTGGGCCTGCTAGGTTCGCCCTGCTTTGAGATTCCTCGCTCGGTGGAGCGCGACAGCAGCTTCGACCATTTGCGCACCGGAGACGAACTACGCACACGCCTCGCCGCGAAGAACCGCTACAACCTCTGCTCCATCGGGATGTTTCTATTCATCCGCTGGCTACATGTCTTTGCCCTCATGCTCCTGAGTGCCTTCGCAATCCATCTCTATCAGATCGCTGGCGCGGCCATGTTTGCGGCGAATCTGGTGCTCGATCTTTTGTTCAGCACCGCCTACTTCGTCCTGCTGGAACGCGCCATCATGGCTTTCGGCTCACTACGGCCACAGTTCTGCTCCATCTATGACCCATATTACTGGTGGCACGAACGCCTCTGGAAGGTGCCGACTACCTACCTCAGCATCTTCAACGGCACCCCGCTCAAAAATGTGATCTGGCGACTGCTGGGCGTTCGACTCGGCAGACGGGTCTTCGACGATGGTTGCCTCCTGACGGAGAGGTCGCTCGTTACTATCGGGGACGATTGCACACTCAATGCGACAAGCACGCTTCAGGGCCACTCGCTGGAGGATGGCACCTTCAAGTCAGATCACATCACGCTTGGTGCCAACTGCACACTCGGGGTCGGTGCCTTCGTCCACTATGGCGTGACGATAGGCGACGGCGCTCTTCTTGCCGCCGACTCCTTCCTTATGAAGGGCGAGGAGATCCCGCAACATTCACAATGGGGGGGCAATCCGGCCAGAGCTATGACAAGCTCCCAGTTGCCAGCCGCCCGCAGCGGGCCAGCGCCAGCAAAGAAGGGGTTGCCGAACCATCTTGATACACATGCTCATCTCTCTGAACAAAACGCAGCAGATACGCGTCTGCCGCGCTAATAGCGACCACGCTTGCCCTGTTTGGTAGCAAGGGCAAGCATGGTCGCAGCTGAGTGGAGGAACCTTCGATGGAAAAGCGCACACAGGCTAGCCGCAACTTCTGGTATCATGTCCTCGCTGCCGGAGGCTTCACCACGATCCCACGCTGGACGCTTACAGCAGGACAGGGCGTTGCCTCATGTTCGATGACGCTGCCAGGCGACCTCGTTGCGGCATTGTGGAGACTGACTGATGAGCTGGAGATGCCGCTCGACTCAGTGTTGCTGACCGCACATGCCAGGGTACTCGCCGCACTTTCTGGCGAGCACGAGGTCACAACCGGCTACATCACCACAGACGACCAGGCATTGCCCTGCCGCCTGGCCATTGAAGCTGCTTCATGGCGCACCTTACTACAGGATATCCATCGAGTCAGGACAGAACTATTGTCACACAAAGACTTTCCAGTCGATGCGCTCAGGCGCGAACTGGGCTTGAGCAAACTCCCATTCGAGACTATCCTCGATGCAACCGGCAACGGCGGCGATCTCGCCGAAGCAATCGTACTCAAGGTAGAACTCTTGCAACACAGCAATGATCTCGTGCTGCGTCTGCGCTATCGCAACGATGTACTCGATGAGGGCTGCGCCGCCAGAATTGCTGGCTATCACCTCACCGCTCTCTCCCTGATTATCGCTGATCCAGACGACAGACATGAGCAACAATGCCTGCTCTCACCTGATGAACTCCACCTGCAACTTGCAGGGCTGGCTGGTCGGCCTCGAACATTGCCCGATCAGCGCTTCCACGAGCTATTCGAGCAGCAGGTGGAGGCGCATCCTCACACAATCGCGGCCATCCACGGCACAGAACAATGGACCTACCAGGAACTCAATGCTCGCGCCAACCGACTGGCACGGGCGTTATTAGCGCGGAGGTTGTGCCGCGAAGACGTTGTTGCGGTGGTGACGGAGCGCAATCTGAACTGGATGGCCGCCGCTCTCGCAGTCTTCAAGGCTGGTGGCGTATACCTGCCCATTGAGCCTCACTTCCCAGCCGATCGCATCGCACTTACCCTTTCACGCTCCGGGTGCCGCTTCGTGCTGACTGAACCCGGCAGTACGACCACACTCGAACACGCCCTCGC
>JAICIM010000141.1 GCA_025928885.1 Ktedonobacteraceae bacterium
CAGCATGGGATATGATGCACCAATAGGATGTTTCTGGAGGTGTTCATGTCCCCACGCCCCGATGTCAGTGAAGAGCGCAAAAGCCAGATCCTCGACGCCGCTATCTCCGTGTTCGCACGCCTGGGATTCCATCAGGCGCGTATGGACGATATCGCGCAGGAGGCCGGCCTGAGCAAGGGTGCGCTGTATCTCTACTATAAAAGCAAGGATACTATTATTGCAGCCATCCTCAAATATCTCTTCACACAAGAGATGAAGGCATTACATGCTTTTGTCGCTGCTGAGCAACATGGTAGCGTTCGCGCACAACTGGAGCAGCTCACGCAGCAGCTTGCAGAAGCCATGAACTGGATGAGGAGATTGATGCCGATCGCGTTTGAGTTCTATGCCATCGCCGGGCGTCAGAAAGATGTGCATCTGTTCTTGCAAGAGTATTTCAAGGAATATCGCGCAGACCTCGCCCGTCTCATCCAGCGCGGCATCGATCAGGGGGAGTTTCGCGCCGTTGATCCGCAGACGACCGCCATCACGCTCACGGCGCTCTATGAGGGGCTGGCCCTGCTCTTTTTTGTCGATCCCCAGGCCGTGCAATGGAACGAGCAGCTCATCGCCTCGACGCGCCTGCTGCTGGATGGCCTGACCCCTCACGATACCCGAGAATCCCCGATACACTAGCAAACACTACTCCTCTCTTTCATGGAGAGAGGAGTACACTATTATTATTGCTGGAACGAGAACGCGGACGGGCAATATTGGGCGAGCGTGCATTGTTCGCAGTGGGGCTTTTTAGCGTTACAGACGGCGCGACCGTGATAGATTGTGCGGTGGGCAAAGTCGAGCCATTCGGCGGACGGGAGGAGGCGCATGAGGTCCCGTTCGATCTTCTCGATGTTGCTCTGCTGCGTCCAACCGAAACGGTGCGCGAGGCGATCCACATGCGTATCCACGATCACGCCGACGCTGACATGAAAGGCGTTGCCCAGAACCACATTCGCCGTCTTGCGTGCCACACCGGGCAACCTCACCATCTCTTCCATTGTTTGTGGCACCTCGCCCTGATGATGCTCCACAAGATATCGACAGGCGGCACGAATGTTTTTTGCTTTATTACGGAAAAACGTGATTGCTTTGATATCCTGCTCAAACTCTTCCTGGTTGGCGCTGGCATAATCGGCGGCGCTGCGATACTTCTGGAAAAGCTCCTTCGTGACCGAGTTCACACGAGCGTCGGTACATTGGGCCGCGAGTTGCGTGGCGACGAAGAGTTCGAGCGGGTTGGAGAAGTTAAGATCATATCTGGCGTCGGGATATAATCGTTGCAATTCTACAAGAATGGCCTGCATCTGTTCGGCTGAGCCGGGCTGCGGCCCAGTATAAGGATGCGCTGTCTGCTCCATTATTCCTCCACGATAGGGTGAAGTTGTTCGGCTCCTCGCTGTGAAGGATGCCGACCAGACCAACAGCGAGGAACCTACCTACTTCTTCTTTTTATCAACGGATAAAATGGAAGCAAAGTCACGCATTACACAGTCTGCTTAGAAAGTTCTTTCTAGGATATGATCGTTAGACGCGGCGGCGTTCGCGTGCGGGAGCTGCTGCGTGCTGGCCTGAGAGCGAGCTGGGCGCATTCAGGTTTGCTCCCTCATCGATGCCAACGCCTAGCCGATCAACCAGCTCTCCTCCCAGCCAGGCCGTTCCTAGCGCGATAATCACCCCGATAACTGACAGGATATAGGCCCATACAGACGGCGTGTTTGGCACATACGAACGGATAATCCAGCTAATAATAAACAACACGAGCACAATTGCATTGCCGATACCATGCAGTTGTCCAACCGACTTTGCCCGTGTTCCCTGCGGAATGGCGACCCAATCGATCAGGCCAAAGATTGCCGCAAGCAGGCCGCCAATGATGCCAATTGTCATTGTCCAGAAGGCAACGCCCGAAAAGTAGCCATTGCCGGTAATCCAGTGAATGATATCAAAAATGAGCGATGTTGCCAGCAATCCAAGAGGAAAGACGATCAGCATAGGATGTGCAGGATGTCCAAAAAGTTTTGCTTTGCTCTCCATGTGCTTCTCCTTTTTATGGAACTGAGCCACGTACTGTTCTTTCTCTCAAGGAATACGATACAAAACGGAAAGCCGTTTCAATATTTACTGAGCGCTGGCAGTAAACAACCAGGGCAACGCTGCTCGTCTGCGCTGCTCATATGCTGTAATCGTCTCTTCTTTTAGAAGCGTCTGCCCCACAGCATCCAGGCCCTGCAAGAGCGCCTCTTTCCTGAATGGATCGAGCGCAAAAGAGTATGCATGACCGGTGGGAGTTGTGACGGTTTGTGCCGCCAGATCGATTGTCAGAGCATAACCTGCCGTCTCTTTTTCTTCCTCAAAAAGCGTCTGCACGCTCGCAGCATCCAGGCGCACGGGCAAGAGGCCAATGTTGAGGCAGTTGTTATAGAAGATATCAGCAAAGCTGGGAGCGATAATCGCCTTAAAACCATACTCCTGCAAGGCCCAGGGCGCATGCTCACGCGAGGAGCCGCACCCGAAGTTTTCGCGGGCCAGCAGAATCGTCGCCCCCTGATAGCGCGGCATATTCAGCACAAACGCCGGATCGGGCTGCTGGCTATTGCTGAGATAGCGCCAATCAGTAAAGAGGGCGTGCGCATAACCCGAACGCGTGATCGAGGTCAGATAGCGGGCCGGGAGAATATCATCCGTGTTGACGTTGACGCGATCCAGCGGCACCACCGCGCCCTGATGAGTGGTAAATTGTTCCATGATCCTGTCTCCTTGCTCAACTATTCCCAGACACGAATATCGACGAAATGACCTGCGATGGCGGTTGCGGCTGCCATCGCAGGGCTGACCAGATGGGTGCGGCTCCCCTTGCCCTGTCTTCCCTCAAAATTGCGATTGCTGGTCGAGGCGCTACGTTCGCCGGAGCGCATATGATCCTCATTCATGGTCATACACATACTGCAACCGGGTTCGCGCCAGTCAAAGCCGGCCTCTTTGAAAATGATATCCAGCCCCTCAGCCTCCGCCTGCTGCTTGACGACGCCGCTGCCTGGTACCACCATCGCCTTGATAGAGGGGGAAACGCGTTTTCCCTTCACTATTGAGGCCGCAATGCGTAAATCTTCGATGCGACTATTTGTACAACTGCCAATAAAGACGCGATCCACGGCGATATCTTGAATGCGCGTGCCGGGTTGCAGATCCATATAGGTCAGCGCACGCTGCATGGCGTGTTGTTGCGCCGGATCGGCGAACTGGGCGGGATCAGGCACAACGCCGGTCACAGGCGCAACCATTGCAGGCGTTGTCCCCCACGTGACCTGCGGGACCATCGCGTCGGTATGCACCACTACGACCTTATCGTAGGCCGCGCCCGGATCGCTTGCCAGCGAGCGCCAGTAGCTGACCGCATGCTCCCATTCCTCAGCTTTGGGCGCAAAGGGCCGACCTTTAAGATAGGCAAACGTCGTTTCGTCGGGCGCGATCATTCCAGCCCTGGCTCCCGCCTCGATCGACATATTGCAGACCGTCATGCGTCCCTCCATCGAGAGGCCGCGAATAACCGGGCCGGTGAATTCAATACAGTGACCGGTTCCTGCGTCCGTGCCGATCTGTCCGATGATGAACAGGACCAGATCTTTCGCCGTACAGCCGCGCGGCAGGCCCCCCTCAACGCGTACCTCCATCGTCTTTGGTCGCTGCTGATGCAGGCATTGCGTGGCTAATACATGCTCAACCTCGCTGGTACCAATGCCAAAGGCCAGCGCACCGAACGCGCCATGCGTCGAGGTATGGCTGTCGCCGCAAACGATCGTGGTCCCGGGCAACGTGATCCCCTGTTCGGAGGGCGCGACGTGAATGATGCCGTTGCGCGGATCATCCAGCCCGAAGAAATGCACGCCCACCTCAGCAGCGTTGCGTTGCAGCGTGGAGACTTGCAGCGAGCGATCTGGATCAAGGATGGGGATGCGGCTCCTCTTGCCGTATGTGCCGACCGGTGTTGTATGGATGCTATGATCGATAAACGCAAACGTCGCTTCTGGATGGCGCACCCGCCTGCCAGCTGCCTTGAGCGCCGCAAATGGCTGCGGCGAAGTCACCTCGTGAATCAGGTGACGATCGATATAGAGCAGCGTCCCCTGCCCCGGCTCCTCGCTGACAGTGTGGGCCTCCCAGATCTTCTCAAAGAGCGTGCGTGGATGTTCAACGTGTTCCATAAGATCTATCCTTTCTCTACGGGTCTTTTTCCTCTTACCAGAGCCATTAAGAAAGAGTATAATTGGTAGCTGGTGATATGTCTAATACTTATTTTTTGCAAAGTTGATGCTGTAACAGCATCACTAGAGAGGGAGAGAACGATGGAATTGCGCCAGTTAACCTATTTTCTCGCGGCAGCTCAGACGCAAAATTTTCGCAGAGCTGCCGAGCTATGTCTGGTTGCACAACCCGCGCTCAGTCGGCAGATCGCGGCCCTCGAAGCTGAACTCGGCGTTCAGCTTTTCAAGCGCGTCAAGCAACGGGTGGCGCTGACGCCAGCTGGACAGGAGTTTGCCTCATACGCACGCAATGCGCTGGACCTGCTGCAACAGGGGCAGCAGGCGATGCTGCGCTTTCAAGAGGGACAGAGCGGGACGGTCCAGATCGGCTGCAATCGTTCGCTGGCAACGGTTTTTCTCCCCACGATTCTGGCGACGTTTCAACACGACTACCCTCATATCCGCCATCGTGTGCGCGTCGATCCGACTGATGCTATCATTGCAATGGTCGAGCAGGATGAGGTCGATCTGGGGCTGATCTTCGATCCCGTCGCGCACTCTGAAATGGTCATTGTGGAGGAACTCTTTCGCCAATCGCTCCATCTGGTCGTCTCCGCACATCATCCCCTCGCCCATGCCGAGCCGCTCACCTTAGAACGCATTATCGCCGAGCCGCTATTTTTACTGGGTGAGGCATCACGACTGCGCAAGGTGCTGGAGCGCATCTTTACGCAGCGCGGCCTCGCCGTCCAGCCAGCAGTGGAAATCGATTCCGTCGAGGGCCTGAAAGAGATGGTCAAGCAGGGTAACGGTGTGACCTTGATTCCGCCCGCGCTGGTCCGCTCGCCCCAGATCGATAGCGGCCTCGTCCTCGCGCCCGTTGCCGATCTGACGGAAGAATTTATCTTCGCCCTCGTCTACAAGCGCTTCGGCAGCATCGCGGGACCGGCGCGGCAGGTCATCAAGGCCATTATGGCAGCGCATACCAACAGGGTCCTATGAAATTTACCCCGGAAATAAATTGTTACGTTTATATCGTATTGCACAAGCTATATATAGAATAACATGTATTTATCTTGTGTATCTATTATCGATGCGTTTATTATTTTTATAAAATTTTAATGTCCTACTGGTGATAGATATGCTATACTGCTATTGGTGAATTCATCGAACTACCTGATTCTGAAGTATAGCAGATTCATAATGCCGGTTGTGGACACGCAGCAATCGGCATTATTTGGTAGGGCAGAAACAACGTATCCAAATTTGTTGTGGTAAAGGTGCAATGTGGGTAATGATTGGATCGATGCAAGTCTAGGTCTTACATTCAGCCTGCCATTATTTGAGCGCTATCGCAAAAATGGTCTGTTGCAAGCAGAACTGCATCATGTACCCGGTATTCGTGGACGTTGCAAGGGCTACCTGCATCTTGTGGAGGGGAAAGTTGTCTCCTGTCATATTGAGGATCGGCAGGGACAGCGCCATCAGGTAAATATAGCGATGCTTATTCAGCTTGATAATGAGCGTGGCCCCTTTGAATGGATGCTTGTCCCGTTGCCAGATCCTCCCAGGCCGTCTCCGCGCGACCTGCCACCACCACCCAGTTCAACGGAGCCTGTACTGAATTCTCCTACTCCTCAAAAGCTAGGCTCACTAGATCTGGAGAAGTTGGAAGGCTGGACCCACCGGCAAAAGATGATGCTTTCCATCGTCTTTGAAGTCGTCGATGGGCAACGTACTGTCGAAGATATCAAAACCGATGTCCCGCTTCCCCCCAATGTGGTGGAAGAGGCATTGCGGATACTGCTGGCATTAAAAGCAATTATCATTCCTAGCCCATCAAGTCCCGTATGATGTCAACGCTGACATCACTACACACAGTAAAGAAGAGATGGGAGCACCGGGTTCTCACCTCTTCTTTCGATGTACTTATAGAAATGGGGCGTAAAACCCCGGTCATTCATGCCAGGGATAGAAGCCCGTTCCTTGTTTGGGGCTTGGGAGGCGTGGTACTGTCGACAGTTTACACCATATCTGCTATCATGTAAACTATGAAACAGAAGAGAGCTTACAAGTACCGCGTCTACCCAACTGACGAACAGAAACAGCAATTGGCCCGAACCTTTGGGTGTTGTCGCTTCGTGTATAATTGGGCATTGCGCAAAAAGACCGACGCGTTTTACCAGGATCATCAGCGTCTCTATTACAAAGACTTGAGCGAGGCGCTGACCTCCTTGAAAAAGCAAGAGGCGACGGTATGGCTCTCTGAGGTTTCCTCTGTTCCCTTGCAGCAAGCGCTTCGACATCTGGACCGGGCTTTCATCAATTTCTTTGAGGGGCGCGGTGCCTATCCCACCTTCAAGAAGAAACGTAACCAGCAAGCTGCCACCTATACCGCCAACGCCTTCATTTGGCGCGACGGGACAATTACGCTGGCGAAGCAGGATGAACCGCTTGATATTCATTGGTCCCGTCCCTTGCCTGATGGAGCAAAGCCTTCCAGCGTCACCGTTTCCAAAGACTGTGCGGATCGCTATTTCATCAGCATTCTGGTGGAAGAAGACATTGCACATCTGCCAGCGTCTGATCACTCCATCGGTGCTGATTTGGGCTTGAAAGATTTTGTGGCTCTGTCGTCTGGTGAAATCGTCGGCAACCCCAAATTCTTTGCGAAAGATGAAAAGAAGTTGGCGAAAGCACAGAGACGGCACGCAAAAAAGAAAAAGGGATCGAAGAACAGAGACAAAGCACGCAAAAAAGTTGCACGTATTCACGCTCGGATCGCTGATCGCCGCTGTGATTTCCTGCACAAACTCTCGACACGTCTGATCCGTGAAAACCAAACGATCTGCGTCGAGACGTTGGCAGTCAAAAACATGGTCAAAAATCACAAGCTTGCCAAAGCGATTCATGACGTGGGCTGGTCTGAGTTTGTGTCTCAACTCGACTACAAAGCGAACTGGTACGGTCGAACCCTGGTCAAGATTGATCGGTGGTATCCCTCCAGTAAACGCTGTTTCGATTGTGGGCATATTCTCGACTCCCTCACGCTTGATGTTCGTGTCTGGACTTGTCCCGAATGCGGCGTGGTCCATGACCGCGATATCAATGCGGCAAAGAATACTTTGGCTGCGGGGTACGCAGTTTCCGCTTCTGGAGAACGTATTAGACCTGGCAGAACCGGGCTTCGTTCGTTGAAGGAAGAACTTCTCTAGTAGAGGGTTGCCACAATTCATATCTTGCTCCCCCTTGACTCTAACCTATACCATACGCTATAATCTCCGTAGTCACTAAAATTAGCGGATACGGAGAAGAGAAAATGGCATATGATAAAACACAGCAATCTAGGATTGACGCTGGTTTGTGCAAGGATTGTGGCTCTCCCCGCAATGAAGACGGGACATCTGTTCTTTGCAGACCATGTGCTTCCAAAGCAGCTAAACGAGCTACTGCAAGATTGGCGAAGGTAAGAGAAAAACGCCTTGAGGATGGTTTGTGTTTTGGATGTGGCGCACAGAGAGACGGGGAAACCGTTTATTGCTCTAGTTGTAAAGCGAAACACAAGGCGAAATACCCCGCAAGGTATGACATCAAGCATAGTCAAACAAGGAGAAAAAGGAATGATGCTGCTGGCGTGTGTAGGGAGTGTGGCAAGGAAAGATACCATGAAAGTAACTACTGTCATCACCACTTTATTGCTAACATTGCACGCCCCTACAAAATTCCTGTCGATTTGTGGGAAATCCTGCTTCAGAAATTGGAACAATCTGATTTCACCTGTTTTTATACTGGTAAGCAGCTTGTACCAGGGATAAATGCCTGTGTCGATCATCTCTCTTCTCGTTCTCAGCATCCCGATAAAATATCTGAACTGGACAATCTTGTTTGGTGCGATAAATGGATTAATCGCATGAAGGGGCATATGTCTTATCAGGACTTTATAGCCCTTTGCCAAACCATCGTCACCCATGCTCAATCTTAAGTCTTCACGGTAATTGAAGCCTGTGGAGAGCGTGTAAGACCCGGTGCGGTAAAAACCAAATCGGGCAACTCTCGACGAAGCAGGAAACCCAAGAAGTGATTCTTGGAATCCCCCGTGATTTATCCGGGGGAGGATGTCAATTCCAGTAGAGAATCATCCCTGGACCATATTCTGGAGAGAGACGTTTGATTCTTTCACACGCTATCCTTCTCTATTTCTGCACATATGCCACATTGTCGGGCAAACTTGCGGGCAAGGGCAGATCTGCACAATCACACTGCACCTGCAATGCTTGAATGACTATAGGATGTGGCTGCACATAAATGGTGGGATAATCGATCTCTCCCAGTGCGAGCTGCACAACATAGGCCAGATGCTCTTCATCCAGAGAGAAGCAGGCAGCGATACCCGGTTTGTTGCCACGTGCATCCAGACGAATCCAGCGTCTCTCAGTGGCGAGATAGACCGCATTCAATCCATGCAATACATAGCCCTCTGCTGGAGTTGAGCCAAGCAGCAGACGTTGATAACAAAAACCGGTGGAAATGCCCTGCGCACGCAGCAGCGCCGCCAGTAGATGTGACTTGGCATAGCAGAGGCCCTCACGATAGCGCAACACCTCCGAAGCCGCACAGGTGACGCGCACCCCTTGCACATCCATCGAATGATGTACCTCGTCTCGCACAAACTCATAGGTCTTCTTGATGCGCTCCAACTCCGAGCACTCGGCAAGACACAAAGAGTTGAGCGTCTCTTGAATGAGTGGATGCGCATAATCAACATATGCCTGTTCAGCAAGATATGCTTCTAAAAGAGGGGTTTCACAAATAAGCTGCACGCGTCGGTCTCCTTTTTCTTTATCTGGATCTTTCCCTCATTATAGACTACAACCGCGCTCCGGTCCATCTACCAGAACAGCTCTCTTCAAGCAGTAGAGCAGCAATCGAGACAGCGTTGTCTTTCTGGCTATCGTGCAATCGCGTCTATATGTTATCATTATTGAGAAGGGAAACGTTTTCACAGTGTAGGGCATCGGGTAAGGTGGCCTGATGCCGGAGCATTCTAGAGGAGAGAAGGTTTATGGAGGTACAGCCATTTCACGATACGAACGGCCTGTTGCGTGAGGTGCCTTTACCCGATCTGCTGCTCGTGCGGCAGCGCTTCCCACGACCGCGCATCGACGATGTGAGCCGCGAGGTAATTTCGGCACTGGAGCAGGCAGCGGTCGCCGGACAGATACAGCCGGGACAGCGCATTGCGATTGCTGTGGGCAGTCGTGGAGTTGCTGAGATTGCAACTATAGTGCGTACGCTGGTCGCGGCGCTGCGTGGCTATGGAGCCGATCCGTTTATCATCCCGGCAATGGGCAGTCACGGAGGCGCAACCGCCGAGGGCCAGCATGAGGTCCTGCACAGCCTGGGCGTCACCGAAACATACGTCGGCGCTCCCATCGTTTCTTCGCTAGAGGTTGATGTGCTGGGAACGCTTCCCAATGGCCTTCCCGTTCATATTGACCGCACAGCCAACCGTGCCGATGGCATTATCGTTGTCAACCGCATCAAGCCGCACACCGACTTTACGGCCCCCATCGAAAGTGGTCTCTCCAAAATGGTTGCGATCGGTCTGGGCAAGCATACAGGTGCGCTCACCATCCACTCGTGGGGATATAGCGGGCTGATGGAGCATTTGCCAGAAGTGGCGAAATTTACCATCAACCATGCGCGTATCCTCTTTGGTCTGGCAACCGTTGAGAATGCCTATGATGAGGTGGCCGAGATCGTGGTTGTGCCGCCCGAGGGGATCGGTAACGAGCAAGAACAACTATTGCTGGAACGAGCACGGGCCATGATGCCGCGTCTCCCCTGGGATCAGCTGGATGTGCTGGTGGTGGATCAGATCGGCAAAAACATCAGCGGCGCGGGGATGGACCCCAATATTATGGGTCGCCTGCGCAATGGTCAAAAAGAGTCAGCGGCGCATATTACCAACATTACCGTTCACGATATCACCGACGAATCGCATGGCAACGCAATCGGCATCGGCAATGCCGAGTTCACCACCAGCCGCGTCTTGAGCAAGATCGACTTTCAATCGCTCTACATCAATGTGCTGACCGCTGGAGTGATCGCGATGGAATCGGGCAAAATCCCGCTGGTCGTTCCCACGGATCGCGAGGCCGTTGCCGCCGCCATTCGTTCCAGCGGTAAGCCGGACTACTCGCAAGTCAGCCTTGCCCGCATCGAGAATACGCTGCGCCTGGAGTATCTTCTGGCAAACAGAGTCGCGCTGGAACAGATGCGAGCCGAGAGTGATGTCGAGGTAATTGGCTCACCGCTGCCATTCCCGTTGCAACCTGATGGTTCGTTGATAGCGTTTAGCAATGAAATTATGCCTTTTCATGCGTAATTTGCATAATTATGTATAAAAGATAGTATAAAGCCCACACATAGAGAGCGGCACCAATCGATCTCAGCCGTCATACCGAAAGGAACCTAATGGACAATCTCAACCCACAGGACATCAAAATTCACGTCGTTGCGAAAAGCGTGACGCCGCGCGGGGAGCCGGTCGCGCTCAACGAGGTCGCGGTGCTGCTCAATCCCCATGATGACGTTGCCATCGCACGCCGACCGCTTGGCAAGGGCGTCATCCTGCAACTGCCTGCTGAAAACGAGCGTGTGGAGGTCAGGCAGCGTATCCCATCGGGTCATAAGGTGGCCCTGCATGCTGTGGAGCAGGGTCAGGCCGTGCGCCGCTACGGATCAATTATCGGCTTTGCCACACAGCCTATTCACGTGGGTGAACATGTCCACAGCCACAACCTGGCAGTCGGTGAGCTACATCAAGAATATGAATACAGCGTTGATGTGCAGCCACCAGCGTTCGTACCAGCAGAGCAGCGGCGCACGTTCATGGGCTATCGGCGACCCGATGGCAAAGCCGGCACACGCAACTATATCGCCGTCATTGGCTCTGTCAACTGCTCAGCCTCAACGGTACGCTTTATCACGCGTCGCTTCACGCCCGAGGTATTGCGCGACTATCCAAACATCGATGGCGTGATCGGCCTCACCCATAAAAACGGCTGCGCCATGCGTATCGGCGGTCCGGCGATCAAACAGCTCCAGCGCGTGCTGGCGGGCATGGCGCTCAATCCCAACATTGGTGCTTATCTATTGGTCGGGTTGGGTTGTGAGAGCAACCAGATTCAAGAGATGATCGCCACTATGGAGCTGGAGTACGGCAAGCGCGGGCAATGGAAGCGACCGCTTTTTCTGACCATTCAGGAGAATCATGGCATTGCCAGCACGGTTGAGGCGGCAGCGGGTATGATCAGCAAGCTATTGCCAGAGGTCAACGACGTGCAGCGTGAGCCGCTCCCGATCTCAGAACTGACGGTTGCGTTGCAGTGCGGCGGCAGCGATGGCTGGAGCGGAATCACGGCCAATCCCGCGCTTGGTTACTGTGTCGATGAGCTGGTGCGCCAGGGCGGAACGGCGGTGTTGAGCGAGACCCCGGAGATCTACGGTGCAGAACATCTTCTGCTGCGCCGGGCGCGTACGCGTGAGGTCGGCGAGCAATTTGTGGAGTTGATTCGCTGGTGGGAGCATTACACGGCAATCAACGATATGGAGATGGATAACAACCCGGCCCCCGGTAACAAGCTGGGAGGGTTGACCACTATTTATGAAAAGTCGCTGGGTGCGCTGGCGAAGGGTGGCTCGACTCCGCTCAATGCGGTCTATAAATACGCGGAACCGATTACAGAGCGCGGCTTCGTCTTTATGGATACCCCCGGCTACGATCCGATCTCAGCGACGGGACAGGTGGCAGGCGGAGCGAACCTCATCGTCTTCACGACCGGGCGCGGCTCCTGCTTCGGCTACAAGCCAGCCCCCTCGATCAAGATCGCCAGCAACAATACTCTCTACGACAATCTCAGCAGCGATATGGATCTCAACGCCGGGGTGATCCTCGATGGCATCAGCGCTCAGGAGGTGGGCAATCGCATTCTAGACGAGATCATCGCCGTCGCCAGTGGCAAACAGAGCAAAAGCGAGGCGCAGGGCATTGGCGAAGAAGAGTTCGCACCCTGGATTTTAGGAGCAACAATGTAAGGTGTTTCGTAGCCGCGGGGCGGGTTGGCGGCACCGACTAACAGGCCGCCAACGGGGAGCGGGGGCCGACGAAGTGTTTAAATAGGTAGC
>JAICIM010000459.1 GCA_025928885.1 Ktedonobacteraceae bacterium
ATTACGATACCCGGGCTTGGTTTGAGCTTTCTGACAGCAATCATTCCGCTCATTCTGTATACGCAACTGGTCCTGATCCGCAATACCGCCGCCGGGATCAATAACATCGATCCGTTGCTGCTCGAAACGGCGCGAGCAATGGGCATGAGTCCGAGTCAGGTGCTCTTTCGCGTGACGCTGCCGCTGGCTTTACCGGTCATCGTTGCTGGTATCCGCGTCGCCACCGTCACCACCATCGGCATTGCGTCGCTGGCCTCGCTGGTGGGCCAGGGAGGACTGGGAGACCTGATCTTTAAAAATATTACGACGCTGGACCTCGACGCAGTACTGGCTGGCGGCATCTTAATGGCCCTCTTCGCCATCATCGCTGATATCGTGTTGTTAGGCGTCCAAACCCTGCTCAATCGTGGGCGTGGCGCGGTCTCGATAGCATAAGCAGGGAGGGCATACTCTATGAATGGCATTCTCGACTTTATTCTCGATCCGCACAACGATTTCCCAGGGCAGACAAACATCTATATCCAGCTCTGTCTGCTCTCGATTGTGGTTGCGATTATCATTGGCGTCGTGCTGGGCATCGCCGTCTCACGCAGCCCAATACTTGGCTTCATCGCCGTGAATATCAGTGGCTTAATGCGTGCAATTCCGGTGATTGCCTTTCTCATCGCCGCCCTGCCGTATCTTGGGCTGGGATTTCTGCCCGCCTTCGTCTCCCTGGTCATTCTGGGCATTCCGCCAATATTGCTCAACACCTATACGGGCCTGCGGGGGATCGATCCAGCCATGATCGATGCAGCAAGGGGCATGGGGATGACGCGCTGGCAAATTATTACGCGTGTACAGACGCCGCTCGTACAGTCCATCGTCGCAGCTGGCATCCGCACATCGGCTGTGCAGATTATCGCAACGGCCACACTGGCCGCTTTCATCGGCGCTGGTGGTTATGGAGACTATATCGTGGATGGCCTCTATAAGCTGAATAGCACCGAAATTCTGGCCGGGGCCATTCCCGTTGCCATTCTAGCGATGCTGGTAGAATTAGTCTTAGGGTGGCTACAGCGCGTCCTGACACCTGTTGGGCTTCGTCCACAGGGACGGGGCGTAGTGGAAATAACACAGCAATAATTCTGTGTTATAAATAATATAATTCGCTGTCATCAAGCAGAGAGTTATACAGGTATTTCGTTTTTATTCTTTTAAGGAGGAAGAGATGACTTCCCTTCGTTCGCTTCAGGCCAAATCGCTGGTCTGCTTCGCACTCGTCGCATTGCTCATGCTGTCAGCTTGTGGAACCTCTGGTAACTCTGGTGGCACAACAACAGGTACAGGTGGTGGTAGTACTGCGGGGGCGTCTAAAGGGCCAATCACGGTTGCCAGTAAACTTGATACGGAAAGTCAGTTGATCGCGAAGATGTACACCCTGTTATTGCGCAAAGCAGGTTTCACCGTCAATGAGAAACCCGCGCTGGGCAACAACACGATCATCTTCCAGGCCATCAGCAGCAACCAGATCGATCTCTATCCAGAGTTCACCGCAACGGCGCTGAACAAGCTGGGGCTGCCCTCGGCCAACGATCCCAAGAAGGACTACGCGACGGTCAAAGAGCAGTACAACCAGAAGTATCAACTTACCTGGCTCGATGCGTCGCCTTTGAATGATGGCTATGCCCTCTGCACCAGCAAAGACGAAGCGCAAAAGGGCGGCTTCACGAACATCTCGCAGCTGGCCTCAAAAGCGTCGAGCCTGGTGCTGACCTCGCCCAGCGATGGCGTTTCCTTTGTGGATGGCCTGAAATCGGCCTATGGGTTGACCACCAAGAGCTTCAAACAGACCAAGACGGTTGACTACGCACTCGGTTTCCAGGCGGTGAAAAGCAATCAGGCTCAGATCACGGTCTGCTACACCACCGATGGCTCTATCACGCAGAACGGTTTCGTCTTCCTGGATGACGACAAGCACGGCTTCCCCGAATTCAATCCGGCTCCGCTGGTGCGCAATGCGGTTGCCCAGAAGTATCCCGACATCGCCACGACTCTCAATCCGCTGGCCCCCGATCTGACCACAGATGTAAGCATCCAGCTTCAGAAGCAGGTGGCGGATATGAAGCAGTCGGGTACCTCTGTTTCTCAGGCAATCACCAAAGTTGCCACAGACTTCTTGAAGAGCAAAAATCTGCTCTAGCCTTTAGTTGATTCGACACAAAAAGGAAGCGAGTATCATTCGATATTTGCTTCCTTTTTATATTGCAGCCTCAGCCGTATGCGAAACCTCAGCATATTGTTGGGCAGAATCTGTAAAAAGAGAAATTAGCAGGGTTGAGCATTACCAGGTGAATAATGCTCAACCCTGCATCTTGTATATATCCTATTGGCCATGAAGCTGGATATTGGCGTCAGGGTTAAACTGAACGAGTGTCCAGAATGTAGCATAGTCCATGTGATTTTGTCCTGTCGCAGTCGTACCAGCAGTTACACCAGCAGTTTCGTAGTAGTATATATAACCGACGCTCGGCGATGTGAAGTCGAAGCCGTAAATCGTAATGATGTGCGGGGCTGATATCCTGTCCCAACCGTTGAGCTGATGACCTTGCTCATCTCTGGTTTGAATTCCCGTGATTAACGGATGATGATTATCAAGAATATCTCGACCAATCATATCGCTGAAAGCACCCTGAGAACCTGCAGTGCTTGTGGTGTAGTATGTCTGGCCGATAGCATTATTGATAGGTACAACCATATCGGTCATAAGCGTTCCACTGATTTTACGGTTCGTGTTCTCCTCGTTGGCGAGCTTTTCGAGGTTAGGTATCTTGCTACTCCAGGCAGAAATAAGCTCCTGGCTGGCAGCTGGTCCGCAGTAGTTGACATACTTTTTGTTGTTCGGCTCGTTATACTTTCCTGAAGTATCAATGGATACAAAACCCGATTTTCCAGCGTAATGACCCGCATCATAGAGCCACGTTGGAGATGGCGCACCGATAGTGATCGTTGCCGTCCAGTTTCCAGAGTTATCCCCAAAAACTTCGTCATTCACCCCCAGATACAACCGACCAGCGGCAGAAGCGGAAAATTTTGTACTGCTTCCAACTTGAAATGGCGTACCATTCGCAATATTACCAATGAGTGACCAGCAATGTAAACCAGGTGCCACAAAGGAAGAGGGAGCTGTACAATTAGGATCACCATCTGGCGTCTTGCCCGGATCTGACCCTGCAATATAAATCGTGCCGCTGGCTGTAATATTTACAGAAGAGCCGACAGCAAGGTCAATTCCGGTATCGGTCCAGGCTTGCGTAGCAGGAATGGAAAGCGTAAACGTCCCTTGACTTTGACTTGATGCTGCCAGTGCTTTAAGAGGACTGAAAGTAGCTGTCAGCAGTATAATCATGGAACCGGTGATCATAAAGGACAAGATAAGTGGCAAAACAGATTTTGCGCTGAGAAATCCTTTCATCAATGTTTCTCCTACAAATGTTCACAAATCCACACTACAAACACAAAAACATGTGAAGTAAGAAGAAAATCTGGATGGAGAGATATATGGCACGGCTTGCAATAAGTCAAGCGTCATATGCATTCTCGATCCAAAAACTTAGTATAGAAGCATAAGTTGTACATTTTATGACAATTTCGGTAAAGAATCGGTCGAGAATTAAAATAATCGGTTAATATATTAAAACCATACGATCTTGTGTATCATTTAGCGATATATAATCTGCTTATGATTTATATAACAACGCATGCCCTATCATCAGGTGGGGGGTTGAGCTTCGTTCCTGGCGTAGATGAAGGAAAAATAATTAGATCAATTCTCTTCTAAATTAAGGAAACATCAGGGAACAAAAGAACCGAGGCGGCTCTACCAGGTTTCTCTGCTTGGTAGAGCCGCCTCGGTTCTTTCTAGTTCTGTTATACCTTAAACTCAACAATCGGGGTATATCATTCAGAACAGTCAATATCTGTATTAAGAAGCTGCACTTTTCACCAGCGCATCCTCCATTGTATGCGCGTCGTGGCCGCGCAGATGCTCACGAATGGAGATGGCGGCGGCGGCTCCCTCACCAGCTGCGCTGACCAGCTGCTTCGTGCTGCCCCTGCGGATATCACCAGCGGCAAAGATTCCCTCGGTGCTGGTCTGGAAATCAATACCAGTCATGATAAAGCCCTGCTCATCGAGCCTGGCACTATCGGCAAACGCCTGGCTGTTGGGAGCAAGACCAATGAAGACAAACACACCGGCTGGATGTAATTCCTCAGTCTCGCCGGTCTGTGTATTCTTCGTCACGACGGTCTCCAGGCGGTGATTGCTACCCTTAAACTCCACAACCTGTGTGTTGTAGCGAATCTCAATTGCAGGTGTCGATTGGACCTTATCGATAGCCAGTTTGCTCGCGGACAACTGGGAACCACGCGCTAGAATAGTAACTTTCGGGCAGAAGCGCGTCAGGAACGCCGCCTCTTCCACTGCGCTGTTGCCAGAACCAATCACGGCCACCTCGCGCCCTTTATAAAAAGGGCCATCGCAGGTCGCGCAGAAATGAACGCCAGCGCCGATAAAATCGTCTTCGCCCGGCACGCCCAGCCGTTTATAGGTGGAACCAGTGGCGATCAAAACGGCGTTCGCGCGATAGATATGTCCATCTTCGGTCTCGACAAAATGCGCCCCGCGATCGTTGCCCATGCGCACAACGTTCTGTGCCGAGAGCAGTTCTACCCCGAAGCGCTTCGATTGCTCGATGACACGCTGAGCGAACTCGGCTCCGGTGACACCTTCGGGAAAGCCGGGATAGTTGTCGAGCCGCTCAGTAATACCTGCCTGCCCCCCAAGTCCGCTGCGCTCGATCACCAGCACATCATAGCCATCGCGAGCTGCATAAATGGCTGCCGTCAAACCGGTCGGGCCGCCACCAACCACGATCAGATCGTAAAACTCACATTGCGCCTGCGTGTTCAGTCCCAGCTTTGCCGCCAGTTCAGCATTCGTCGGCTCGATCAGCAGAGAACCGTCGTCGAAGACAATCGTTGGAATCGTCATTCCCCCGTTTTGTACTTTCTGCACAAACGCCTGACCCTCTTGATCATTCTCAATATTGACATACTTGTATTGAATGCGCTGCTCACCTAGAAACTTTTTGCTGCGTTTACAATCGCTACACCAGTCGGTTCCGTAGAGCGTGATATTCTCGTCTGCCATGAAAAACTCCTTCCAATCTCTCTATTTCATCCGGGCAAATGCTGCTTCCCACCATATTACGACGCAACAACCTCCACCTTCACTTTATGATAGCCCGTCGCTCCATTGGGAACAGTAAACTGATCGTGGCTGGTCTGCACCTCGCCAGTCCCATCCGTTGCGCGGCTGACCAGCGTATAGGTTCCGGGCTGGGCAGGGGACCATTGCCACGTCCAGAGCCGCCACGCATCCTGCGATAACGGAGCTTGTAGAGTTGCATCATGCCAGGTCGTGCCGTCATCGGCGCTAATTTCAACCCGCTGAATGCCACGATTGCCCGCGAAAGCGATCCCGCCGATCTCAATATTTTTAGCCAGAGGCACATGCCCCAGCGGTCGATCTATCCGGCTAATGGTGTGGAGCGGCCCGTTGTACCAGCCCTGGTCTGAATAAAGACCACCGACAAAGTGATCGACCAGTTCAATTCGCGTCAACCACTTGGGATTCTCCTCGCCATAGCGACCAGGAATCAAGACGCGCATCGGGAAACCATGTTTCTGCGGCAACTCCGCACCATTCATACGCCACGCCAACAGCGGATCAACGGCGAGCAGTTCGTTGAGTGGCAGGCTAACATTATAGCCATCGACGCTATAGAAAGCCACA
>JAICIM010000524.1 GCA_025928885.1 Ktedonobacteraceae bacterium
CACATTGAGTGGTCCCAATCTCTCGCGTGAAGTGGCGCAGGAAAAGCCGACGGCGGCAGTGATTGCTTCCACCGCATACGATGTGGCGGTGGAGTATCGCACACTGCTGACCACATCCAGCTTTCGCGTCTACAACTCGCACGATGTCGTAGGGGTTGAGTTGGGAGGCTCGCTCAAGAACATCATAGCGATAGGTGCGGGCATCAATGATGGTCTGGGGTATGGCGATAACGCCAAAGCTGCGTTTATGACGCGTGGGCTGGCCGAGATTTCGCGGTTGGGAGTGGCTGCGGGAGCCAATCCGCTCACCTTCGCCGGTTTAGCAGGTATTGGTGATCTCATTGCCACCTGTGCCAGCGATCTGAGCCGCAACAATCGCCTGGGCCGTCGTCTGGCAGCTGGAGAGAAGCTCAACGACATCTTGCAATCGACGCGCTCGGTTGCTGAGGGCGTCTGGACCACACAAGCCGCTCTGCAACTGGCTCGTCGCTACAACGTCGAGATGCCCATCGCTCAACAACTCAGCCTCGTCCTCTTTGAAGGACTCGATCCTCACAAGGCCGTCCCGGAATTGATGCTCCGCGATCCCAAAGGGGAATTAGAGGGTATTATATAACAAAAGCAACAAAAAGACCGGGTTGTGCTTGCAACCCGGTCTTTTTGTTGCACAGGCTAGAAAGGCATGAAGAAATTGCAATGGTGTGATATATTGTTTATAATATGGAAGAAGTTAGAAGATTAGAGATGGTAAATAAAGATGATAATGCTTGGCTGCTTTGTTGAAGCAATAAGATGATGGGCGGGCGATGTTGTTGTGAGGAAATCAGGAGAATAATGATATGAAAATTACAGTACGCAACCTGGGAGCCATTCAAGAGGCCGAATTTGATCTCAAGCCGCTGACGATTTTGATTGGGCCGAATAACGCGGGGAAAACATGGTTGGCTTATACATTGGCGGGGATATTTGGTGAATATGGAAGATATAGATATTTGAGGGGCTATCGAGCTGAAGAGGTTGCAAAATTGTATCCCCCCATTATTCAAGCGGTGGATAAGCTTATGACGAAAGGGACGGCACGCATCGATCTTGTCAGGTTTGCCCAGGAGTTCGGAGAAACTTATTTCAATGATGTTGCTCAACAAGCTCGTAAATGGTTGCCTAGATTTCTAAATACCCATCTTGCTCAATTTGATGACCTTGACATATCTATTCAATTGGAAGAGGCGAAAAAAACTTTTTTGGATCGTGTGCTGAATGATTACATTCCTGATGATGATGCAGTCGAAAGTAAAAGCGAAACAAAATCGACGCTTCGTATACAAAAGAAACAAAATAACAGATATGTCTACTTGTATACCGTAACTGAGGCCGTAGCAGAAGAAGAATTGCCGAGGGAGATTCTTGAGGGAAGTCTGGCAAGAAGTCTTTTAACAATCTTTCATCACGCCCTTTATCCAGATGTTGCTGTATTGCCTACAGAGAGAAGCACTTTCATTACAGAGCCTCATAATGCCTTAATGGAAATTTCTTCGTACTTGTCAAAAAGCAGAAGGAACGTCCATCTATCGGAAGATAAAAGGAGTGTAAGTACGGATCTTCCAAATCCTGATATTATATCGATCATGCAAAGACTTGTGACATCTACGACGGTTCCAGTGATGAAATATCAAGAGGAAGCTAGAAAAGTAGCTGCGTTGGGTTCAAAAGAGAGGATAGACCGGGCAAGACAGGTAGAGCAGTATCCATTAGTACAGAAATATATGGATTTAGCACAACTATTAGCAAATAAAATCCTCAATGGGACTATCGATTTCTCTACTCAAGAACCAGAACCGACACGTGCTATTCATTTTCAGCCAGAAGAAATGGTACATCCTCTGGAAATCTCTATTAGCTCATCAATGGTGAAAGAACTTGCGTCGTTAGTATTTTACTTGCGCTATTTTGCGATGCCTGGTGAATTGCTTGTGATAGATGAACCGGAGATGAACTTGCATCCAAAAGCTCAGGTCAAGATCATTGAATTTCTAGCGATGCTTGTCAACGCAGGATTGCATGTGCTTGTCACTACTCATAGCCCTTATATGGTCGATCATCTTCTCAACTTGAGAAAAGCCAGTGAATATGAAGATCAGGAGGCTATCTGTGATAGATTTTTCTTGCGGAATAAAGACGCGTTTATCGATCAGCAAAAATCAGTTGTATATCTGGTAGATCAGGGGAAAATTAAGAATCTGTTGGATGAAGAGCAAGATGAGGAAGAGGAGGATACCTTTGGAAAGATTTCTGATCGTATCTCCGATATTTATTTTTCTTTTTGAGGGGGGATTGCAGCTTGGCTACAAGGGCTTTGTTTACTCTGCTGGATGCTGAGTTTAAAAGTTGTTTGATAGATGGAACTAGCGTACAAGAGCGTGGTTTGAGAGTTAGCATCAAACCATTGAAAGATGAGACTATTCAATTTTATCGCACCGATTGTGATCCTGCACGAGATAAGTTGTCTATGGGTCAAGACGAACGGAAGTGTTGTGATTATGTTGTCCTGTATTTAAAAGATATGCAGAATGATCAGAAAGAACTGCTTTGTTTTTTAGAGCTGAAAGGAAGTGATTTTGAACATGCTGTCAAGCAAACAATTAATACATGTAAGTATATGCGCTCTTTCTGGAATGATCGTATCGAAAGAGAGAAGCATCAATATATAATACCGTGTGTTTGTATTTGTTTGCGTGGTAGCGCTCCTTCTTTAAGGGAAGAGGTCCGTTATAAAGAGCGTCTTCATCCTTATTTTAAGAATAACGATTATATTCGTGTTCGTCATGGTGTTTCTCATGATAAGGACTTAGGTCAATTCCTACGTAAACTCTACGACAAGTAAGTGTCATTTGTACACTCTTACAGGTATCTCTCACTTGCTTCACTCTGAAAAAAGATGTTACAATGAACCTGTCTCATGAGATGGGGCATGATCTACCAAATTTTAAAACTGACAGGATAGTAATAGCCAGCCAGGAACCAGAAACGTGACTTTCAATACAATTGAAATTCGAGCAGTGACTGAGCGGCACGATATGCATGCTCGCCAGCTCGCTCGCGAAATATCTCATTTACCGATTCATACCCTCCCTTCGCTTGCAGCTATCTCTCAACCAGCCCTTAGCATCCGTACCGCCCAACTTTACCTCCTCACTGGCAACCTCAGCACCACCCAACTCGATCAACTTACCCAACAATTGTTGACCGATCCAGTGGTGCAGAAGTTCGGGCCAGCTGTTCTCGCGTCCGATGCGCATACCGTTGATGTCTTTTTCCATCCCGGTGTGACCGATACGCTGGCCGAGAGCGTTCTGACTGGTGCGCAGATGCTAGGCATTACAGAGCTACAGCAGGTGGAGACGGGACGCCGCTATATCCTCGATGGCCGCTTGAGCGAGGCCGATGTCCATGCGATCACGAAGGCTATTTTGTACAATCCAGTGATCCAGCAATACGAACTGCACCCCGCGCATACGACCTGTGAGACACCTCATGCACATGTGCAGCCAACGGAACAGGCGGCAGCAAGCTCAGGGCCGTCTGTGACTACCGTTCCGTTGATCGACATGAGCGATGAGCAGTTGATGGAGGTCAGCCGGGCCGGGCTGCTCTCGTTGAACCTGGACGAGATGCGGGCCATTCAGCAGCACTATCGTGAACAGGGACGCGAGCCAACCGATGTCGAACTGGAAACATTGGCGCAAACCTGGTCCGAACATTGTTCCCACAAGACCTTCAAAGCCACCGTTGCTTATCGCGAGGTGGATGAACAGGGCAATGTGCTGGAGAGCGAAACAATCCCTGGCCTACTCAAGAGCTATATTATGCGAGCGACGCAGCAGATTGAGATGCCGGAACTGGTCTCCGCCTTCAGCGATAACGCGGGCATCGTACGCTTCACAGAGACGCAGGATATCGCCTTTAAAGTCGAGACGCATAACCATCCCTCCGCCATCGAGCCGTTTGGCGGTGCGAATACCGGCGTTGGCGGCGTCATTCGCGACGTTGTGGGTGTCTCGGCCTATCCCATCGCCTGCACCGATATTCTTTGCTTTGGTCCAACCGACACGCCAGCCGACGAACTTCCAACTGGTGTCCTCACGCCGCGCCGCATTGCTAATGGCGTGGTGAGTGGAGTGCGCGACTATGGCAACAAGATGGGCATTCCAACCGTCAACGGCGCGATCTGGTATCATCCCGGTTATATCTACAATCCGCTCGTCTTCTGTGGCTGCCTGGGCATCCTGCCGCATGGGAGCCATCCCAATCAGGTGCAGCCCGGCGACCTTATTGTCGTCCTCGGTGGCCGCACGGGACGCGATGGCATTCACGGCGCGACCTTTTCTTCCGGCGAGATGAGCAGCGAGATCAACGCCCAGGCCGGGACAGCGGTGCAGATCGGCGCACCAATCACCGAGAAGAAGGCGACGGATGTGATCGTACAGGCGCGAGATCGCCGCCTCTATCATGCCATTACCGATTGTGGCGCGGGCGGCTTCTCTTCGGCAGTTGGCGAGATGGCCTCTGAGACAGGGGCGAACGTCGAACTGGCGAATGCGCCGCTGAAATATCAGGGATTGGCCCCCTGGGAGATCTGGCTCTCGGAGGCTCAAGAGCGCATGGTCCTCGCTGTGCCACCTGAGCATCTAGCCGAGTTGCAAGCGCTCTGCGATATTGAAGAGGTCGAGCTAAGCATACTCGGCACCTTCACCGACGACCACCGCTTAAAGATCACCTATCAGGGCGAAGTCGTTGCCGATATGGATATGGAGTTTCTGCATCACGGCATCCCTAACAAAACGCTGGAGGCCGTCTGGCAGCAGAAGCAAGCGGAGGGCGACACATCTCCTGAAGATCTTCCGGCGCAGCTTGTAGAGGGCATTGCGCATTCGTGGACGCCGACCTTGCTGGCCCTATTGCGCCATCCCAACATCGCCTCGAAAGAGGAGATCGTGCGTCGCTACGATCACGAGGTGCAGGGCGCAACGGTGGTCAAGCCGCTGGTTGGCAAGGCTGGCAATGGTCCCGGCGACGCAGCCGTGTTGCAGCCGATTCTGGATGAGGAGACGCAAGCAGG
>JAICIM010000611.1 GCA_025928885.1 Ktedonobacteraceae bacterium
CTGGGACTGCTGAACTCTGCGGCGGGTATTGGCGCACTGGTCGGATCGCTGGTGCTCGTCGTGTTCTCTCAGCGCATCCAGGATGGTACACGCTTCCTGCTGATCGTCTCAGCTCTGGCCGGTATTGCGTGCCTGGCCTTTGCGCTGGTGAATGATCTCGTTCTGGCTCTGCCTATATTGGCCCTGCTGGGAGCGACCTCCGTCCTCTCAACGACGATGACGAATACCACCGTGCAGACAATGGTGCCGGAGAGCGTTCGCGCCCGCGTCCTGAGCCTGTGGATCTTGATTGCCTTCGGCCTGGCCCCCTTTGGCAATCTCTGCGCCGGTTGGATTGCCCAATCTGCCGGTGCTGCCTGGACGCTGGGTGTTGGCGGCGCTGCCTGTATGCTCGGCACCATCATCATAGCACTGGTCTTGAGCTTTGCTATTCCAGTCGAAGCTCGCATCGTCCAGAGTTAAAAAGCGTAGGGAATAATAAAATAAAGAGTTTGCGTCTGCAACCTCTTTATTTTATTATTCCCTACCTTACAAGCAACAAGATCATTTTATGACATCAGCCAGACGATCAATCTGGTCCAGTTCGGGAATACAGGGACCGATCAGGACCTCATCAAGCCCCAGATCGCTAAACGCCTGGATGAGTGAGCGCACGGCTTCAGGAGAAGAGGGAACATTTTTCGCCATCTGCTGGGCGGCGGGACCAAGAAACGAGTAATAATGGGTAATATATTTCTCAATCCCCTCCGTCGCCTGCGCTCCCAGGCCATAGTAGGCAATTGCAGCCAGGCGCGGTTGGCCGGGCCGTCCCGCTTGCTGCCAGGTATTGCGTGCCATCTGGAAAAACTGTTTCACCTGGTCGGGAGCGCGTCCACCCGCGATAAAGCCATCACCCCAGCGGCTCAAGCGCTTAATTGCCGCCTCGGAGTAGCCACCTATTAAGATTTCCGGGCCTCCCGGGCGGGCAGGGGTTGGCCCAATCGGGCCGAGGCGATCGTTGATCGGTTGCCCTGACCAGGCGCGTTCAAAAAATGCCAGCTGCTCGTTGAAACGCTTGCCCCGCGTATGAAAATCTGCCGGGGCCGCAAGAAAATCATCCTCACGTCCACCGATACCAAGACCAAGCGTGAGGCGTCCCCCTGAGAGCGCATCCAGGCTGGCCGCTTGTTTAGCCAGGATACCAGTATTGCGCGTGGGGGCGAGCAGTACGGTGGTTACCAGACGCAAGCGCGAGGTCACGCCCGCTGTCGCCGCAAGCGTGATAAGCGGCTCATAGTTGTTGTAAACGACGCGATCCAGCACTCCGAGACTTGAAAATGGTCCCTGCTCGGCTCGTTTTGCCCACTCCAGGAGCAGGTTGGCCGGTGTTCCAGGAATGGCAACGGGTAGACCAATGCCGATTTTCATGAGTTTTTCTCCTCACTAGGTGAAAATAAAGGTCCTACCGTATACAGCAAAGGTACCGAACACATCAATTATGAGAAATGTGCAGTACTTCATAGCTTCATACAACATTATAATTGCATAATAACAACATGTCCACGGGGACAAAAATAATCTAAAATAGAACAATTCGGGAGTATTGATAACAATGAAAAAAATCTTTTCTCTATATATGACATGTGGTCTTTTCGCACTCACACTTCTACTGGCCGCCTGTGGCGGAGCCGACAACACTCAGGCCAGCACACCCACAACAACAACCGGCAATCAAACTACCTCAACAGTGACAGCCAGTTCTACGCAGAACAGTAACTACGCCTTCCTCTCCTATACCGGCAAAGGCTATACAATCAACTATCCGCCAATGTGGGCAGTGAAACCGGACGATAGTAACGGCACCACATTTACCAATCCGTCAGACAAAAGCGCCGTGCTACATGTGATTGTCAACGATCACTCAGAGGCAGCGCTGCAAATAGAAGAAGGGACAAGCCTGAAAGATCGCTGTAAACGCTCGGGCAATGTACCTGAAACTGTCACGATTAATGGAGTCACCTGGAATCAGGGTGAGTATCGTTGTTCCGCTGCAACCGCAGACGGGAGCGACCAGGAAATTCGCACGTTAGATATGACCAAACCTGTCGGCAACACCTATTATTCCATCGCCTTTTATGCCACCCCACAAAACTTCGATGCTACCGTGAAACACAGTTTCCAGACCATGACCGAATCCTTTAAAGTCAAGTAAAACAAGAACCTCCTGTAATGGTAAACCCTCTACAAAGCTGCAAATTTACCATTACAGGAGGTTCTCTCTCGTCTACTATTGTATCTCTTCTATGATCCCTAAGTATCAAAGGCTAGCATTTATCGAGCAGTGCATTTATACTGGGGAGCGGGGTAAAACGGCTGCAAGTAAAAGGGCGTGAGAGCTTCATCTGCGCCCTTTCACTTGCTTAATCCTGCAAGGTGAGGGTATCCCCTATGATCTGATCGAGGAGGCACTGAGCCGCGACCAGTAATATGTTTCGCACCGACACCTACCCCATATTTTCTTCAGGTGTCGGCTGCTTACTCCCAGCAGAGCGTATCCCTTCCCCCTCTCTCTTGCCGTATAACAGATGTACCAGTTACAATGAGAGTCCTGACTATATCATCCGAAGCTCTGCCGTGGAGAACATCAATGTACCATCCGTCAACGCGCCTGCTCACCATTCTGGAACTGCTGCAAACGCATCCTCACATGAGCGGGGAAGAGCTGGCGAGCCGCCTTGAGGTCGAGCCGCGAACGGTGCGCCGCTACATCCTGATGCTTCAGGAGATGGGCATGCCTGTTGAGGGAATGCGTGGTCCTGGCGGTGGCTATCGCCTGCGGCCCGGCTTTAAGCTGCCCCCGCTGCTCTTTACAGAAGAGGAGGCCACCGCCATCGTACTTGGCTTGCTGGGAACCTCCTGGCTGGAAATTGATCTTCCCCCCGTCGCCTTACAGGGAGCTATCGCCAAAGTCTATCGCGTGCTTCCCCTCAAGGGACGAGAGCGCCTGCAAGCAATCTCCTCTCACATGCAGCTCTTCCCTCGTGCGCAGGACGAGCGCACCAACGCCGAATGGCTGGTGAAAGTCAGCGGGGCCGCACAAGAGCACCGACGAGTCGCTATTGAGTATTGTTCGCACCACAATGAGGTCTCGCAGCGCACCATCGAGCCATATGGGATCGTGGGATGGAGGGGGCTATGGTATGTGGTGGGATACTGCTGCCTGCGCCAGGGATATCGCACGTTTCGGCTCGATCGCTTTCGCAGCGTGCAACTCCTGCCAGAAACCTTCAGCGCCGATGAGGATTTCGACTATCGGGCCTATGCGGACAAACACCTCACGGCTGTCCCGGCAAAATGGTCGATTGAGGTTGAGTTTCATGCAGAACTTCACCTGGTACAACACAAGATCCCTTCAGCACACGGGCAACTGACTGCCACCCCGAAGGGGGTCCTGTATCAAACGCACCATGTCCACCTGCCAACGATGGCCCGCTACCTGGTGGGGCTGGACCTCCCATTTGTTATCCTGCATCCCCCGGAGCTACGCGAGGCGCTGCGCCAGCTGGCCGAGGAGATGATGCAGATAGCGATCACCAGCACGCACGATTAACAGAAAGGAAACTACTTGTGACTACCAATCATCTGCTCTGGAAAGTTGAAGAAGGTACGAAAGTTAATCTCAAAGATTATGATCCAGGGTATACAGCAAAAGATATCGATCATGGCGACGCAAAAGACGCACTAGACGACCTGGCCAAAGAACTGAGCGATTTGCAGGAGGCTCTGGCGGCGGCGCAACATCATAGTCTGCTGCTAATCCTGCAAGGCATGGATACCAGCGGCAAAGATGGCACGATTCGCCACGTGTTTTCCAACGTCAATCCCCAGGGCTGCGAGGTCCACTCATTCAAGCAGCCAACGCCCGAAGAACTGGCCCATGATTTTCTCTGGCGCATCCATAAAGTCACCCCCCCAAAGGGCGTGCTGGGCATCTTCAATCGCTCACAATATGAGGATGTACTCGTGGTACGCGTCCACAACATCGTCCCGCAGGAGGTATGGGAACAGCGTTACAAAGAGATCAACCACTTCGAGCATCTACTTGCCAGCAATAATACCATCATCCTAAAATTTTTCCTGCACATCAGCTACGACGAACAGAAGCAACGCTTGCAGGATCGCGTTCAGCAGCGGGACAAAGCCTGGAAGATCGCAGCTGGCGATTGGGTTGAGCGAAAATATTGGGACGACTATCAAAAAGC
>JAICIM010000641.1 GCA_025928885.1 Ktedonobacteraceae bacterium
GGGGTGAGTCTCTGTTCCAAATTGGCTGCTCCTTCGTTATTCGCTCTCATATTGTATTCAGAAGCCGAGAGATGTGTCAATTCTACGTTTTTATAAAGACGGAAAGACCCGATTGGCGAACGTCCAATTACTCTTCTCAAGCAGCCAGGCAAAAGCGGAAATGCTCTGAGCGGTCTGGTGATATTTCCGCTTTGGCAACGTGGTTTTGGAAGAGGTGAGTATATCACTTGCAATTTACAAGTGAAATGTTTGCTAACAGAGAGGGAAAAACATATGAGAAAGCTATGGGTGAAGGCGTGGATGACCCTTGATGGCGTCTTTGATGCGGATACGATGGGTCACTGGTGGAATTCTACTAATAGCCCTGAGAGGATGCAGTACATTATGGAGCAATACGCGCAAGGCGATGTATACCTGCTGGGACGGACCACCTATGAAATGCTGTGGCCGGGCTGGTCTACACAAACAACCGGCGATGGTCCCGGGCCAATCCTCAACCGCATGAAAAAATATGTGGTCTCTGCCACGCTCGAAACCGCTCCCTGGAAAGAATCCACCATCATCAAAGAAAATGTGGTGGAAGAAATCACCAGACTGAAACAGCAACCGGGTAAAGACATTATTATCGATGGCAGTGCGACCCTGGTTCAATCGCTGATGGGAACGGATCTGATCGATGAGTATCGGCTTTTAGTCGAGCCTTTTATCATGGGAAGGGGCAGGCGCTTCTTTCCAGATGGGACGCCTCCAACTGCGCTGCGGCTTGTCGAAAGCAAGGTGCTTGGTTCTGGGACTCTTGCTCTTATCTACCGACCAGACAAAAAATAACGGTTTACAACGAGTGATCAGCAATCACCGTTGTGGAGCGTTCCAGAGCAGCCAGAGATGATTCGGGGCGGCGCATCGCAACGGCGACATACAATGCGTCGATAACGCTGAGATGGGCGATGCGGCTGGTGAGCGCTGCATTGCGGAAGGCGGTCTCGCGTGCTGAGGTAATGAGGGAGACATCGGCGTACTTGCTCAACGGTGCATGGGCGTGGCTGCTGAGCAAAATGCAGAAGGCCCCTGTATTGCGGGCGCAACGCAGAGCGTTGAGCGTTTCGCGTGTGCGGCCTGAGTGCGAAATGGCGAAGGCCACCGAGTTTGGCGGCAACTGCGCGGCAGAGACGGCCTGCATTAACGGATCAGTCACCACCGTTGTCGGCAGGCCAGCCCGCAGAAAGCGATAATAGGCGTCTAGCGCGATAGGCAGCGACGAACCAATACCATAGAATTCGATGCGAGTTGCTTTCAACAGCGCTTCTACCACCTGTTCCAGCAGCTTCTCATCAAGCACCGCCAGCGTATCGGCGATAGCTTGAATGTCGGATTGTAAGACCTTGCGGGTAATCGTTCCCACGCCATCGCTGGGCAAGATATCCTCGTGGATCTCCTGAAGCGGCGTCACACTTTCGGCAGCCAGCGCCAGCTTGAGATCGCGCAATCCTCGATAGCCAATAGAGCGGCAACAGCGTACAATCGTCGCCTCGCTCACCTGGATGCGCTGTGCCAGCGCCTGTACCGAGAGATGGACCACGTCATCAGGGTGCTGCTCGATAAACTGCGCCACCCGCTGCTCTGTCTCCGTCAGCACATGGTACATGGCCCGTAGACGCGCCAGCACACCCTCCGCTATCAATGGATGCTCATTATGTTGCATAACGAAAAATTCCTTTTAAAAGCGGTAATGTTATTCGTAGTCGCGCGACTACGAATAACATTACAGGGTTTTTTCGTAGAAACTCATTCTCGCTGAGAAGTACTGCTATCGTGAGTAGTATAGCCCGCTCGATCAGGAAAGACAACGTTTCGGCCCCATTAAACACCCTTGATAAAAATAAAATTTCTGTTTATACTCTTCATAAAGAAATTTTATTTCATCAATGGCTGTTCTTGAGAGAGTTATTCGATGATAGTTTATCACTGGGGAATAGGGAGAAGGAAATCAATGAATCACCTGACTATCCTCCTGGTCTTGATCGCGGCATTTTTTCATGCAAGCTGGAACTTTCTGGCGAAACGGGCGGGCAACAGCCCCGGGTTTATCTGGTGGTGCGCGGCGCTGGCTGCCATCATCTATGTGCCAGTGTTGCTGACATTTGTCCTGATCGAGCGACCACATCTCAATGCCCTCCAGTTTCTTTTCATCTTTGGCACGGCCTGCCTGCATATCGCTTATTTCTTTTTCTTGCAGCGTGGCTATGGTGTTGGTGATCTCTCGCTGGCCTATCCGCTTGCACGTGGCACGGGACCACTGATCTCAACGTTGGGTGCTATTGCGCTATTAGGCGAGCGGCCATCGTTGCTTGCGCTGACCGGTATTGCGCTGCTCATTGGCGGTGTCCTCTTTCTGGTTGGCAACCCCAGGCAAATTTTGAAAAAGGGTGCGCAGACACGAGTTGTCGTGGGCTATGCGCTACTCACCAGCATATTTATCGCCGCCTATACCCTCTGGGATAAATACGCGGTCAGCCTCCTGTTAATCTCTCCCCTCCTGCTCGACGGCAGTTCCGCCATAGGTCGGGCCGTCCTGCTAACCCCTACAGTAACGGGCCGCTGGGAGAAAGTGCAAGAGACGTGGCACAGCTATCGCCGCGAAGTTATCGGCGTCGCGATCCTCTCGCCCCTGGCCTATCTGCTGATCTTATTTGCCATGACTACCAGCCCCGTGAGCTATGTTGCGCCCATGCGCGAGTGCAGCGTACTGATCGGGACCATCATGGGAACGCGTTTCCTGGCCGAGAAGCATGTCTGGCGCAGATTGAGCGCTGCCTGTGTGATCCTCGCCGGAATTGTTTTGTTGGCGCTTGGATAAAGAGCAAGATAGGAGAAGTTTTGTTCCTTCTTTGCCAGTAGAATAGAAATACTTGCAAATTGCAAGAAGATCTACTCCCCGTGAGTTGTTTTGAATGAGGGAAAGGAAAGAGGGAACCAACTATGAGTACGCGTGATCAACAGCATGTCAGTCCCGACAGTGACACCTCTGCGCTGCCTGCGGTAGTTGACAGAGCCACCTGGCAGGCGGAACTGGATACATTGCTGGTTCGGGAAAAGGCGCACACCCGCCAGGGAGATGCGATCGCGGCAGTTCGCAGGCGTCTACCTATGGTAGAGGTGGACCCTACCATTCAACTTATCGGTCCCGACGGACCAGTCACGCTGCTGGATGTCTTTGAGGGCCGCAAACTTCTGCTCGTCTACTATCACATGTGGCATGCCGACCAGCCCTCCGAGGGTCAGTGTGAAGGCTGCACCTTCTTCAATGGTCAGGTTCGCGAACTGTCCTACCTGCATTCACGCGATGTCACTTACGCCACGTTCTGCGAAGGCCCGTATGAGGAAAGCGCCCGTTATCGCGACTTTATGGGCTGGGATGTCCCGTGGTATTCAGTGCAAGACTCCGCCGACTCCTTGCTAGTTGGGCGTGGGTTTGGCACGTTAGTATGCTACCTGCGGCAGGGCGACCGGGTGTTCGAGACCTACTGGACCACCGGGCGCGGCGCGGAGGCGATGGCTCCCAGCTATCCGCTATTGGATATGACCGTGTATGGTCGGCAGGAGACCTGGGAAGACTCGCCCGCTGGTTGGCCGCAACGCTGGGGAAACACTGGCGAACAGTTCCGCACTGACGGACGACCTACTGCCCAATGGTCCCGGCTCGCAGCCGGACGCTCCGACGATCTCGGCAACAACGCCTCCTCTTAAAAATTTATGGTTCGTAGCCGCGCGACTTTATCACGCTCGTGGCCCCATTGTGAATGGCTGCCCAGGCGCGATAAAGTCGCGCGGTTACGAAATCTATCCATCTGGCAAATGAGACGAGGAAGCCACCCGAATATGGTAGGGGCGATGGCTTGTCCTCGTCCTGGTTTCTTGGGATTTGCTGCGCCAGTTCCAAGAGATCCTCATTTGAGCA
>JAICIM010000096.1 GCA_025928885.1 Ktedonobacteraceae bacterium
CAAAGCAACCATCTATTGCCAAGGCAAGGCATGGAGACCGTCACAAGCATGGCACCGCTCAGGAGGGATCGCTCTGGATGGATGAGCGCCCAACGTCTTTGCCTACCCAACTACGCTTGTTCAACGAGGTGTAGCTACGCTACGTTTCCTCGAACAGGCGCGTACAGAGGCGAGGAAGAAGCTGCGGGGTTGAAAACCCCTGCGGAGTGTCACATCCCCCGATGGTACTCTACAATTTGACAAAAAAAGCGACAGTATCATATAGATAAATACACAATCAGCTTAGTCGTAAAGTACCATGTACGATAAAGAAATCTTAACTGCTGGAGTGCTGCACAGCTTATCCAGTAGAGGAGATATGGGATGCGCATTTTAGTCGCTGAGGATCATCCAACGCTTGGCTCTTCGCTCAAAGAAGGTCTGGAAGCATGCTATTATGCTGTTGATCTGGTGACAAACGGGGAAGAAGCCTACGAACTGGGCCGGGTGATCCACTATGATCTGATCGTGCTGGATATTATGCTTCCTCGCCGCAACGGACTGGAAGTCTGTCAGCAGCTCCGCCAGGACAGCAGCCATACGCCCATTCTCTTTCTCACCGCGCTGGGTGACGTTGACGACCGCATCCAGGGCTTCAACGTCGGTGGAGACGACTATTTAGCGAAACCATTCGCCTTTCAGGAGTTTGAGGCCCGCGTCCGAGCGCTCCTGCGGCGCAAACGAACGGTCAAAACCACCCGGCTGCACTTTATGGATGTGTCACTGGATACCGTCTCGCGCATCGTCCAGCGGGGAGGGCGCGAAATTTTGTTGACTGGAAAAGAATTCGCTCTCTTAGAGTTTCTCATGTATCACCCGCATGAGGTGATGAGCCGTACAAGCATTGCAGAGCATGTATGGGATCTGGAGGCGGAAAACTATTCTAACGTCATCAATGTCTATATCAGCGCACTGCGCAGCAAGCTCTGTGCCAACGGCGAATCAGATATTATTGCCACCGTAAGAGGGGCAGGCTACGCCTTAAAGGAGCCGAGCTGATGAAGTTCATGACGCTGCCGTTTCCTCGCCGCCTCAGTCTGCGCCTGCAATTAACGATCTGGTATACCCTGGTCTTCGCCGTGCTCATATCCTGCTCTGGCTTTCTTCTCTATATCCATCTGCAAAACACGCTTATCAGTACCCTGGACACCGCTCTGCGCATCCGCTCACATCAGGTAGCCGATGATATCACCTACGAGCATGACAGCATCATCTTTCATAACAATACCGATGAACTGCCGGGCTTCGATAAGGACGATGATGACGACACCATGCAGCCAGACAACAACGCGGATGTCAACACCGACACGCTAGCACGCGTGCTCGATGCTCAAGGACGTACAATCGGGGTTACGCCCATGTTCGCCGATCTGGCTGTGCCGCAGGAGAGCATCGATCTTCCACTGCACGGCACGCCCTGGGAAGGGAACGTCAGGGGAGCCAATGGCGAAAACGTGCGCATCTATAGCCGGGTATTGATGGAAGATGGGAAAACCATCGCTATCATCCAGGTAGGAGCATCGCTGACACAACTGAGGGTCGCGCTTGCCAGCTTGCTCACCGATTTTCTGATCCTGGCACCAATCACTCTCTGTTTAAGCGCCATCGGCAGCTATATCCTGGCCTCGCGCACTTTTCGCCCGATTGACCACCTGATTCGCACAGCCAAACGCATCAAAGAGGGCGATCTGCATCAGCGCGTCCCACTACCCGAGACGTACGACGAGGTTCACCGCCTCGCCCTGACGCTCAACGAAATGCTTGAGGAACTGGATCATGCGTTTATGCGACAGCGACGCTTTGTTGCCGACGCCTCGCACGAATTGCGCACCCCCGTCGCGGCTATTCGCAGTCTCACAGATGTCGCCCTGTTGAAATCGCTCACAAACGAGAAGCAGGTCGGCGAAAAATATATCACGACGCTCAACAATATCAATACCGAGGCCCAACGCCTGGGTTCCTTGATTAACGACCTCCTGATGCTGGCGAAGGTCGATGAAGGCAAAACGGCGCTGCAACAGGAGTCGGTTCGCCTGGATATGCTGATCGATGCGGTGCTAATCAATGCGCAACCGCTGGCTAGTGAGCGCAACATCACGATCAAACAACAGATAGCAGCGCCTGTCGTCGTGCCAGGAGACGAGGGACGCCTGATCCAGATGATTATGAATCTGGTCGATAACGCCATCAAATATACTCATCCCGGTGGATGTGTGACGCTCCAACTCACGGAAGAGACCCACGACGCCTGTTTACGCGTCATCGACACCGGCATCGGCATTCCAGCCGAGCATCTCCCCCATATCTTCGAGCGCTTCTACCGCGTAGATCCCGCCCACTCCCCTCTCGAAGGCGGCAGCAGCGGCCTGGGCCTCTCCATCGTCACATGGATCGTCCAGGCCCATAAAGGATCGATCACCACAAAAAGCGAACCTGGCTCCGGCTCCATATTCACGGTCCGCCTGCCGCTGGTCGAGAGCAGCAGCGAGATACCCGGCAAGGGCAAACCACGCGAGAAAATCCCCTCATAAATACTGCGTGCTGGACAAACAAAAACAAACATCATGCCCAACACATTTGCTCGTTTTCGTGCCAACCAGGATCGCAACAACGTTTCTACAGCAAAAATCTTATGCGTATAAAACTTATAATACATTAGCATTCCCTTAGAGAAGAGAAGTTATCCACAAGTTATCCACTATGATAATGAAAATTGGTGGATAACACTCTTTTCCGACATGCCCCAAAAGTGTTACAATGTGGTGGGGCAAAGTGGGGCAAAGTGGAGCATTTTTCGATCCGTGGGGAAAAGCGGTGAGTCTATCCTGTCAATGGCTGATCTTTCGGGACAAAGAGCCGTTGCAAGAACAGTACCGACTCATCATTGGATAAGGTATAACGGTTTTTTATGTTTCTTGGCGAATATGAGCATAACATCGACGCAAAAGGAAGAATGGCGGTCCCGGCAAAGTTCCGCTCCCAACTGGACAAGGGAGCGGTAATCAGCAAAGGGATGGGAGCCTGCCTGTCGGTCTATACCATGAAGCGCTGGGAAGAGAAATCAAATGAGCTGGTAGCGGGCATGTCGAGCGACGACCTACGGGACTTCGAGCGACGCATCTATCCAAGCGCCAGCGAAATCGAACTGGATGCGCAAGGCCGGATGGTAATCCCACCGCGCTTACGCGCTTATGCGAAATTAGCAACTGAAGTCACAGTTGCCGGGGTGCGCGACCATTTTGAGATCTGGGACCGCGCTACCTGGCAGGAGTATCAAGAAAAACTGGATGCCGAGGGCAACAGTATTCCCTTTTAATCTTATAGATAAGAAATTATTCTCTAATGCATAGCGTTCATTCACAGCATATATCTGTGATGCCAGACGAGGTACTGCACTATTTACAGCCCTCACCTGGCGGTCACTACATCGACGGAACAGCAGGCGGAGGAGGCCACACAGCAGCAATTCTTGAGCGTTCAGCACCAGATGGTAAAGTTCTGGGGATAGATACGGATGAACAGGCGCTGGATCGGGTGAGAGAGCGCCTATCTGAGTATGTACGCAACGGAAGGCTGGTGCTGGTACATGGCAACTTCGCTGATATGGCAACGATTGCACGCCAGACAGGTTTTACCTCTGTGCAGGGAGTGTTGCTGGACCTGGGCTTCTCCTCTGACCAGATGGATAATCCTCAGCGCGGCTTCTCGTTCAGTGCAGACGGTCCTCTGGATATGCGGCTCGACCGGACCAGCCCCGTCTCTGCTGCCGATCTGGTCAATAGCGCCAGCGAACAGGAACTGGCCGATATCTTCTGGCGCTACGGAGAAGAGAAGCGTTCTCGCCAGATTGCGCGGCGTATCGTGAATGCGCGGGAAAAGGGAGCTATTACACGCACAACGCAACTCGCAACCCTCGTTGCAGCCGGTGTCCCTTTTAAACCAGGCACCATTCATCCAGCAACACGAGTGTTTCAGGCGTTACGAATAGCAGTCAACCAGGAATTAGAGCAATTGACGGTCGCGCTTCCAGCCATACTGGACGTGCTGAACACACAACCAATCGGTGACATGCAAGGGGAGGGACTTGGGAGGATGGCGGTGATCGCATTTCACTCGCTGGAGGATCGGATCGTCAAAGGGTTCATGCGGCACGAGGCGAAAGAGTGTATCTGCCCGCCGCGAACGCCTATCTGTATCTGTGGTCACAAGGCGCGGTTACGTATCTTAACCTCGCGCCCGCTAACGCCAACCGAGCAGGAGGTTGAGCAGAACCCCCGCGCTCGCAGCGCCAAATTGCGCGTCGCTGAGGCCATCGCTACAGACAATCGTTGAGCTACTCGTCGCTTCGTAGTGCGTCACATCTTACTTGAAGGAACGCAGCGTATGTACAACCCGGCAGAGCGTCTGGAAGATGAAGACGCGGCACAACCAGAGCCAGCGCTACAACCTATTCGGGCCGCACAACACCGCCGACAGCTCCACCCGTTTATCTTTAGAATGGGATCGGTCACGTTGTGTATCACGAGCGTCCTCCTGATGGGGTTGATGGCTATACTCTATCTGAGCCAGGTCGGACAGGCCGTTGCCGCCAATCAACAATTGCAGGAGATACATAGCAAACAGGCCACGTTACAGCGGCAGAACCAGGATCTGGTGGATACCATTGCTCAGGAGCAGTCTCCGGCCTATATCGCAGAACAGGCGAAGAAGCAGGGATTGATCGCCGCCGATCCACAGGCGCTCCAAATCATTATCGTACAGCATGTAGCGCCGATTCCTAACCAGAATCAAATACAACCGAACAAACCATAATCGGCCCCAATTATCCGGGCGAGTGACAAACCAACATTACCATGAAAGGAGGCAGAACGATGAGTATCGAACTGAAGCGAGCGCGTCAGCGGCAAATGTTCATCTTTCTGCTGGTTTGCGCCGCCCTGTTCGGCCTGATCGGACGCCTCTATTATTGGCAGATTTTACAATCCGATCGCCTCTCACGTGCGGCCAACGACGAACACACACAGAACGAAGTACTCAACGCACCGCGCGGGCTGATCTACGATGCGCAGGGACGTATTCTCGCAACCAACGTCATCCGCGACGATGTATACATAGAACCGATCCAGTTCCTGGGCGACTATCCCGACGCGGACCAGTATCAGGCGAAGCTGCAAAACGTTGTGCAACAACTGCATAAGGTCTTGCCAACGCTCTCAGAAGACAAACTTCGTGCAGCCTTCGCCTCGCAGCAACGTACAGTCCGCATCGCGAACGCCATTGAGCCTGCGCAGAGTCAGCAATTGCGCACGCTGCAACTGTCCTACACGTTTCTAGAGCCACGCGCATGGCGCACGTATCCGTCAAAGGATCTGACCGCGCAGGTGCTGGGGTACGTTCAGGACGGCATTGGCGGCGTATACGGCATCGAGAAAACATACAATAAACAGCTGGCCGGCACACCCGGCACGTTCTCGGCGGAGACCGATCTGAACGGAAACGCGCTGATCGTAGGAGCCAGCGCGGACCAGCCGGCAATTCCGGGAGCCAATCTTACCTTAACAATCGATAGCACAATCCAATATCTCGCCCAGACAATTCTGGAAGAGCGCGTTCAGGCGCTGCACTCTCAGGGCGGCTCGATTATTGTGGTCAATGCCAAAACGGGGGCGATCATCGCAATGGCCGGAGCGCCAACGTTTGATCCCAACGACTACAGCAAATACTACAACAAAGTCGGCTGCCTGGGAACGCAGAGCGTCTACTTTAATCCCGCGCTCAATTGTGGCTATGAGCCAGGCTCGGTCATGAAGGCCGTGACGATGGCGGCGGCGCTCGATCAGGGGCTGATTACCCCCGATCTCGCCATCAACGATCCGGGCTACGTGAATTTCCCGGACGCGCCACGCGTCACCAACTGGGACAATCGAGCTTATGGCAGAGAAACAATGACGGGCGTTCTGGAACATTCAGCCAACGTTGGCGCGGCCATTGTCGCTCATAACATCCTGAAGCCTGATCGCTTTTACCCATATCTGGAGCGCTTTGGCTTTAGTCAGCCGACTCATCTGAGCTATCCAGAATCAAACTATACATATCGTGTACCTGGCACACCGGGTTGGACCCCGAGCGACCTGACGCGTCAATCGTTCGGACAGTCCATCCAGACCACGCCATTGCATGTCGCGATGGCCTATCAGGCTATTGCAAACGGTGGCACCTTGATGCGTCCCTATCTGATCCAGTCGATTGACAACAACGGACAGAAGACGCAGATACAGCCCCAGGTACAGCGCCAGGTAATCAGCGCACAAACAGCAAAGACCCTTACGGGTATGCTGGTGAGCGCCGCTGATTACAACCAGCAAGCCACGTTCCCGGGCTACAGCGTCGCAGTCAAAACGGGAACGGCAACGACGCAGGGCATTGCTGACGATCAAACCGAGGCTTCGATTGCGGGCTATCTCCCCGCCTCGAATCCACAGTTTGTGATCCTGGTAAAACTGGATCGACCACAGGGGCAGGACAATATCTTTGGTGGTACGGCGGCGGCCCCCTTATGGAAATATATCGGGCAACAATTGATGTTACATTATCAAATTGCGCCTGATCGACCGGGGAACTGACCATTGCCAGCACAATGGGACGTGTCTTCGGGAAACATGTGAAGAGGGTATTACAGTGCAAAAAGATCGTAAGAACAAAAAGCAGGAGTACGGCGATTTAAGTCCGGTCTGGCAAGAATTGTTGGGGGGACAGGCGAACCAGCCCGAACAACCAGAAGAAACCGATCTATCGGAGAAAGAAGAGGGAGCCACTGCTATTCCAACGTTGGAAAGCGATCCCTGGAGTAGACTGCTCCATGCTAAAGGGATCGAGATGGTCGATCTGGAGCAACTGCATCTGCATATGAGCGAGCAGGATGTCGAAGAAATGCTGGCAATTATGCGCGAACAATCGGCTCAGGCTAACGATGAGCAAAGCGGTGAGCCATAGGATGCAGACAGTTTCGGCCTCTGTTCTTTTTGTAAAGGACTACTGGCAGTATACTGGAAATTATGTTCTACATCAAGAAGAACATGCCTGAATAGGCCATTCTTCTGACAGCAGGCATGGAAACTAGGAACGCATGGGACAGGACAGGTTCAAACAAGGACGTGGCGCGGGTAAAGGGGATAAAACAGGCCGCAGAGGTGAGAAGCTCAAGGGATACTCGCCTCCGGTCGTACGCTCGCCTGCCCTCAAATCAGCCGAAGATCAGGAGCGGCTGGAACGATCGGGGTTGAGGCGTTCTGCATCGTCCCGTTTACGCCGCACCGGAGAAACGACGACGCGGCGCAGGACAAACCTGGGACGGGTAAGCTTTCAGGCCGAGGGGATCGAGGAGAAGCGCGGCCTTCCACGCAAGAGCTTGCCGAACAGCAAGCATCGGCACGGTGCTATCAACGTCTACGCCCGAGTTGAGCAGCCCTCAAGGGTGTTAGAAAACTGGTCCTCGCGCCCGCCACGCAGTCGCACAGCGGATCTGACCGGAGACGTTCTGGTTATCAGCGCTGAGGAGCAACAGAAACTTTCGGCCTTAGAGATGGAGCTGCCGCGCGTCGCTGGTCCCATCGATTCCTGGCTGCTGATGATCGTCATGGCCCTGCTCTGCATCGGACTCATTATGGTCTATAGCTCAAGCTCGTTCCTGGCGGCGGCCAACTATGGCGATCCGTCGTACTTTTTCCAGCGCCAGCTCTTATCGGGGCTGCTCGGCATCATCACCATGTTGATTACGATGCGCATCGACTACCGCTACTGGCGACGCATTTCGCTGGTGGGGCTGGCCATTGCGCTGCCCTTAATGGTCCTGGTCCTGTTCGTTGGTTCCAACGTCTACGGGGCGTCACGCTGGATCGCGCTCGGTCCGTTCTCGTTTCAACCCAGCGAACTCACAAAACTGGCACTGGCACTCTATATCGCGGACTGGCTGGCGCGGAAAGGTCGGCAGGTCGGTTCGTTTATCTATGGCATGGCCCCGTTCGTCATCCTGGTCGGGATGATTCTGGGCCTGGTGCTCCTGCAAAAAGACATGGGGACCGCCATCATTATCGCGGCCCTGGCAACGGCCATGTTCTTTACCGCCGGGGCAAATATCTTTCATTTCTTGCTGGCGGTGGCCTGTGGTGGCCTGATCTTTCTAACTCAGGCATTTCAGGGCTATCGTTTCTATCGTTTGCTGGGCTTTCTCGATCCATTCAATCACATTACCAGCATTAATCTGCAATTATATCAATCATTACTGGCACTGGGATCGGGCGGCTTTCTGGGCGTGGGATTGGGCGCGAGCCGTCAAAAAACTGGCTATCTGCCCTTCCCGCATATCGATTCGATCTTTGCCATTATCGGCGAAGAACTGGGCTTTCTGGGTTGTACAGCCATCGTTGTGCTCTTCTTGCTCCTGGCCTTTCGCGGCTTCCGGCTGGCAAGGCGCACACAGGATGTCTATGGCGCTCTGCTGGCAACAGGTATCACCACCTGGCTTGTCTTGCAGGCAATTATCAATATCGCAGCGACGACCGGCTCTATTCCCTATACTGGCGTGCCGCTGCCCTTTATCAGCTATGGCGGCACGGCCCTGGTGATCTCGCTGGCAGCGGTCGGCGTGCTGCTCAATATCTCGCGCTATATGCAGGTGCCGGAGAAGCCAGCGCTCTCCCGGCAGACCATTACACAAACTCTGAATATTGCCAATACCAAAGAACAGAAAAAACAGACGCAGCAGGATGTGACACCTGCGTCCAGATAAAGGGGGTCTATGCGAGTTCTCATATCGGGCGGTGGCACCGGAGGTCATATTTATCCCGCCCTTTCGGTCGCCACACTGCTACGCGACAGCTATCAGGCCGATATTCTCTATCTCGGCAGCGATGACGGCATGGAGACGAAGCTGGTACCCGAAGCGGGCTTTCGCCTGCGGACGGTGAAGGCTGGCAAATTGCAGCGCTTCATCGCCTGGAAAACAGTGGTCGGCGTTGCGCGTGTTCCGGTGGGCATGGCGCAGGCGGTGAGCATTGTGCGCCGCTTCCGGCCCGATGTAGCCTTTACCAGCGGCGGCTATGTCGCGGTCCCGGCTGGCATCGCGGCCCGACTTAACGGCGTACCCCTGTTGATCCACCAGCAGGATGTATCACCTAACCTGTCGAATCGCCTGATCGCCCCGCTGGCAACGCGCATCTCCGTTGCCTTCGCGGACTCGCTGCAGTACTTTCCCGCTGCGAAAACGGTACATCTGGGCAACCCGGTCCGACAGGCCATTCTGGATGTACGGCAAACAACGCCGGAGCAGGCACGCGCGGCCCTCGGCTTTGATCCAGAGCTACCCCTGCTCCTGGTCACAGGGGCCAGCAGTGGTGCTCGCCACCTCAATCAGGCAATATGTCAAATACTGGCAACGCTGCTCCCGCGCTGTCAGGTCTTGCATCTCAGCGGACCAGCACTCTTTGAGGAGACACGCCCGCTGGCCGAGAGCGCAATGGCTGGACTGGATGCCGAGACGAGAAAGCGCTACCGACTGGTGCCATACATGTCGGATGAGATGCCGCTGGCGCTGCAGGCGGCCTCGCTGGCCCTCTGTCGCTCAGGCGCATCAACGCTTTGCGAGCTGGCGGTGCTGCAAAAACCGGCCATTCTGGTACCGCTGCCTCCAGGCTTTGGCGGCTCCCCCCAGGAGATCAACGCACGCATGTTTGAGCAGCATCAGGCGGCAACGCTGCTGCTCGATAGCGATCTGGAACCTGAAATTCTTGTAGAACGTATAATATCTATTATTGACTCTCCTGACCGTTTAAAGACAATGGCAGCGGCAGCCAGCCAACTGGCGAAGCTCCAGGCAACACAGGAGATCGTTGACACGATTGTGAAGATGGCGAAAAACCCGGTCGAAAAAACATCACAGCACGAGGTGTTGAGCATTTGAAAAAGTCACATTTGCATTTCATGGGTATAGGTGGTCAAGGTATTTCGGCGGTGGCACAGATGGCGGCAATCGTCAGGGATACGACGGTCACAGGTTGTGATCGGCAGGCATCCGCGACGACGCGAGCTTTAGAAAAGGCTGGCATCCCGGTGCAGATCGGGCATAGCGCGGACCATCTGGCTGATGTCGATATGCTGGTTATCAGTCCGGCGGTGCCTGCGCTTGATCCGCACAACCCGGAACTGGTCGCGGCACAGCAGCGGGGGATACGCATCATCACCTGGCAGGAGGTGCTGGGAGAGTTGATGCGCGGCAAATGTGTGCTTTCCATTAGCGGTGTACACGGCAAGGGAACGGCAACGGCCATGCTCTCGTTAATGCTCGTCGATGCGGGACTCGATCCGATCTGCGAGATCGGGGCGGTCGTGCCGCGCTTTGGCGCGAACTATCGTCTCGGCAAGGGGAGCTACTTTGTCAATGAGGCCGACGAATTCAATCACAATTTCTGGCACTATCACCCACGCGTGGCGGTGGTGAAATCGATTGAATTTGAACACCCGGAGTTCTTCCCCGATTATGAAGCATTTCTGGCCGCATTTGAGCATTTTATTCGCGGCATGGATATGCAAAGCGATTGGCCTGTACCCCCGACTCTCGTGCTCAATGCCGATAGTCCAGGCTGTTTAGAATTGCACAATCGCCTCAACGATTGGGGCGGTAGAGTCGTGTTCTATCATATAGAGAGTAAAGAGAGCAAGCAGGCGGTGGAGCAAATAGGGTTGCAAGGGAATGTCGAGAATACTTTCACGGCGTACGATGTGCGGCTGGAAGGAGAGACCAGCTTCCAGGTCAGAACGACCTTGCCAGGAGATTTTCCATTGGGAGAGCAGCGGATTCATCTGTCGCTTCCCGGGGTGTATAACATTGAAAACGCGCTGGCTGCCCTGGCCGTTGCACATCTAATCGGAGTGGATGCCCATACTATTGTGCGAACATTGGAGAGCTTTGGCGGCACACGCAGGCGCTTTGAAATCCGCCATCAAGGTCCCCTCCTGCTCAACGGACAGAAGTTGACCAATCTCTTGCTGGTGGACGACTACGCCCATCATCCAACGGCCATTGCGGCCACGCTGGAGGCGGTGCGCAAGCGCTATCCGGCACGGCGACTGGTTGCTGTGTATCAACCACATATGTATAGTCGAACTAAAACGTTTTTTGAGCAATTCTTATACGCATTTGATGAGGCTGATAGAGCTATTGTGACCGATATCTTTCCTGCTCGCGAACAGGATACCGGCCTCGTGCATACGCGCGAACTGGTAGAGGCGATGGCGCGGCGTCCTCACTTCTCACAGGGAACGGCGCAAGTGGTGTATGGAGGGACGTTGCAGGAGACCAGCAAACTGCTCCAACGAGAGCTGCGTTCGGGCGATATCGTCGTCATTATGGGTGCGGGAGATATCTATACGGTGACAGAAAAGCTATTACAGGATGCCACATTGACCGGGAAGGAAACACTATGACGTTCGATGCCGAGACAGCATATGCCGAACTGCGTGCTCACTTTGGAGAACGCGCACGACGTAACGAGCCACTGGCCCGGCACTGCACCTTTGGCGTCGGCGGCCCCGCCGATATCTGGGTCACGCTTGACACGCGCGAAGCCCTGATCGGCCTGACGACGCTCTGTGCGGAACGGCGCTGGCCCCTGCTGCTAGCAGGCAACGGCACCAACGTCCTCTACGCAGACGCGGGCGTTCGCGGCATCGTAGCACGAATAGCAATGAATGGCTATAGCATTGAAGATGACGGCAACAGTACGGCACTCTTGATAGCACAGGCCGGCGTCAGCTGGCCACGACTGCTCAACGATCTGGCGGCGGCAGGCTGGGGCGGCTTAGAGTTTGGTCCCGGCATCCCCGGAACGCTCGGAGGCGGCGTCATTAGCAACGCAGGCGCACATGGCGGCGACCTCTCCCAGGTGTTGGAGTGGGTTGAGACGCTGGACGCGACGCGGTGCGAAGAGCAGCCGGTGGCACCAACCACACGGCGCTATGCGCTGGCCGAACTCGATCTTGGCTATCGCCACAGTCGTTTTCGAGCAGAGCGACGGGTGCAATTTGACGCGGAAGGCTATCCCGTGGCGGCTCCCAGAAAGTTGATCGAGCCGGCAGAAATTATCATGCAACTGGGGATTCGCCTGCATCGGGAAGATCCGAGCGTCTTGCGCAGTTTAATTGAAGAGCGAAAACAACATCGCAAGCAAACCCAACCACCGCAACAGAGCGCGGGATCGGTGTTTAAAAATCCTTCAGGAGATCATTCAGGGCGGTTGATAGAGGCGGCAGGTATGAAGGGAAAGATACAGGGAAAGGCGCAATTTTCGGAGCGCCACGCAAATTTTATCGTTAATGTAGGAGGAGCAAAAGCCGCAGACGTTGCGGCACTTATTCGAGAGGCACATGACCGCGTACGCGAACGGTTTGGAGTGGACCTGGAACTGGAAGTCGAACTGCGCGGCGAGTGGAAGGTATCGCAACCATGACACAAAAGAAACAACTACCGGAGCAGATCGCATCACATACCTACAAGAAGCTGTTACCAGGGGAGAGTTCCAGGGCATCTGCGAAAGTAGAGCAAATAGAGAAGAAAGGGCTACCGGAGCAGAGAGCCTTCGTCGGCAAAGAAGAGACGCCTGAAAGAAGGAGAGAGATCATGGCCAGCCAGGGTCCGCGCCAGCGAATCGTAAGCTACGTCAAAACCGATCCCTCGAAAGCCTGGAACACCTTTGCGCAACGCCAGGAACGCAGGAGAAAGGCGACCGCTCGCCGGGTGACGGGACCGACTCCGGTGAAATTGGAGGCACGGACCTATGCTCGCACAGGCTCGTGGGCCACCATCGGGCGCACACGCGGGTTGCGGCGGCCTCTGCCCTCTCCAGCAGCACATCGCAGCTCCTCTGTGCCGACACGCAGCGGACGACGAGGAGCACGCCGGGGCTGGCTCTGGCGTCTTCTCGGCACAATGGCCAGCCTGATCGGTCTTGGCCTGGCAATCAACTTTGTGTTTTCCAGCACTGCCTTTCACATCCAGCAGGTGAACGTCACCGGCACGCAGAACGATGCGTTGATCCACAACATTAAGAATATCGGAACCCAGGGAGACAACATCTTTCTGGTCAATATCCCAACCATGAAAGAGCGCATCGAGGCGCTGCCTCTGGTCGCCTCCGCCAGCGTAAGCAAGCAATGGCCCAATCAACTGACGGTCGCAGTGACGGAGCGCAAACCTGTGCTGCTCTGGCAAACGCCCGGGGGAACGTACAGCGTGGACAATCAGGGCGTCGTGATCGCCTCCGCCAGCGAGACGCCGGGGGCCGATCATCTGAGAGTCGTCGCGCTGGGAACCACAGATAAAAACCAGGGGAAGAAGGGAAGTACTATCCAGCCATTGCATGCGGGTACGCACTTGAATGCGGCGGATGTCGCATTCGCGCTCAACGTCTTCCAGCAGCTGCCGCAAGTGACAGGTGTGAATACGTTTAAATTACGCTATGATGGTACAATATATCCTGGTATGACAAACGGGTCAGAAACGGGCCAGGGGACATTTGTGGTAGAGAGTCCCGATGGCTGGATTGCTTATCTGGGGAGCGCCGCCGATGCCAATCCTCTCGAAAACAGGCTGATTGCCATGCAACAGATCTTGATACTAGGGAAGAAGCAGGAACAGCATTTAGCGACGATAGACGTGCGTTATGGGCTGCATCCAGTCTACACAACAAAATCATGAAAGATGATGTAGGAATGGACACGAAACAGGCTCGTGTTCCAGGAGTATTCGTAGTGCGTCTCACAAGTGTACCGCCCAATAGGAGCGTATATCGTGCAAGAGCGGGTGATCGTCGGCATCGACGTAGGAACAACAAAGATCTGTGTCCTGGTTGGCGAGCTTGATCGCGACGGGAAGCTGAATATTGTTGGCGTTGGCACCTGCCCTTCACAGGGGTTGCGCCGTGGGGTGGTGGTGAACATTGAAGAGACCGTCACTTCAATAGCAGCGGCGCTAGATCGTGCAGAACGCCTATCAGGAAAGAAAATCGTCTCAGCTTATGTAGGCATAACGGGCAGCCATATCGACTCAGAAAATAGCAAGGGATTCGTCGCCATCTCTCCCAGCCATCGGGATATTGAGCAAAACGATATCAGTCGTGCATTTGAGGTCGCTCAGGCGATTGCGATCCCCGCGAACCGCGAAATTATCCATGTTATCCCGCGCGGTTATGTTGTTGATGGGCAGGAAGATATCAAAAACCCTATTGGTATGTCTGGTTTCCGCCTTGAAGTGGAGACGCATATTATCACAGGTGCAGTCTCCGCGATCCATAATTTAATCAAGTGCGTGCATAAGGCACATGTCGAGATTGAGGATCTGGTGCTGGAACCTCTGGCATCAGGAGAAGCTGTACTGGCCGACGGAGAGACCGACCTCGGCGTGGTGCTGGTTGATATCGGCGGTGGCACAACCGATATCGCCGTCTACACCGATGGAGCTATCTGGCAGACCGTCGTGTTACCGCTTGGAGGGAATCAGATTAC
>JAICIM010000713.1 GCA_025928885.1 Ktedonobacteraceae bacterium
GGATGGTGTAGCGACCGGATGCGGTGTACTCTAGCAGGCTGGAATCGACGAGCAGGTCCAGATTGTCCACATCGCAGTCGATTACGGCCAGCGCGGCCTCTTCTGAGAAGCTGTTCGGCTTGGGCGGGAAGACGGCCAGGGAGTAGAGCGCCTGTCGCGTTTCGGCTGAAAGCAGTTGGTCGGTAACGGCGATGACGGAATGGAGCGAGAGGTGCATGTCACCAGGCAGGCTGGGATGCGTCTCGACCGGTCCATGCGGCTCACTGATATGCAGACGCTCTTCGGCCTTGCCCAATCGCTCCAACGCCGCCGTAATGCGCCGCGTCTGACCGCTGTAGCCCTGCTTGCGCAGATAGTTGCCCATCAGCGTCAAGGCCAGCGGCAAACCTCCCACCGCCTGAACCAGCGTTTGTGCCTTCTGCACTTCGCGCTCCACCACACCAGGAGCCAGCAGACGGAGCAGCGTCATACTCTCCTCTTCCGACAACTCCTGCAACTCGGTCGCGCCACCAACCGCAATATGCGAGGCGATATCGCGAAAGCGCGTCGTTACCAGATGAGCGCAGTTGGGACCACCCACTTTAAAGGTCAGCGCCTCCATAAGATCCCAGGCATCGTCGATCACCAGCAACATCGTGCGCAGACCGATCGAACTGCGAATCGCTTTGGCCCACTCCTCCTGACCATGCAGCGCCGCCATCTCCGTCTGTGAAATCCCCAGCAGCGTTCCCCAGCGGCTCAAGAGGCTGGGAACGTTGGCGCTTGGTCCCAGACCGGCCCAGAGAATGCCGTCGCGGAAATGTTCACGCACATCGGGATCGTGTACCAGCGCGATCGAGAGGGCCGTCTTGCCCACGCCCGGCAAGCCATTGAGCGCCGTTAACGCCACATTGCCACCAGCACACAGCCGCAGCTTGATCCGCGCAATATCGCTATCGCGTCCCACAAGCTGAATCGCGGGCTGCAAAGGGATGCCGGGATCGTAGAGCGCCACTTCATTGAGATCGGGCAAGGGATCGGTCACAGGGAGCGTCGGGGCCGCAGCAACCAGCGTGCTCTGAGCAGAGAGAGCAGCTGTTGACGCAGAGGCGGGAACTACGGTGAGATCGAGTTCTGCCTCCGTCTTGCCAAACAGCTTGCACAGCTTGCGCCGAAAATAGGGATTGGGTTTTGTGATGCCGCGCTCCCAACGACTGACATTGACATGAGTCGTTCCCAGTTCGTCGGCAATCTCCTGTTGCGACTTATCAAGAGCCATACGAGCCGCTGTCAGGCCGATGCGAGGTTGTGGTTCTGAGCCGGGTATGTGTGCCACTTTATCATCCCTTTACTCAGGAAAAAAAATGATAAATATGTCTAAAAAAATGATAACACATGATCTTACCTATGTACATGTTTATTTGACATAATCTATGTAGGAACATCGCCTGAATAAGAGACGTAGATCGCAAACTTATGAGAAGCAGGCTTGTACTGGTAAAGGCAACGTTCCAATGGAAAAGAACGCAAGAAGAACAGGCATTATCGTAAAAATACACTATAGTAGGGGTCCTGGTCGAGGCCATAGCCCGGCTTACGCAAGCGGGTCGGGCAGGAGCGATAGAGCAGCACGAACGCGTCTGAGCATCGTCATCAGAGCGACCGAGAAGGGACGCACGGAGGGACAACAATGCAAATGAGACCGATGCCAGAAGATGGCTCCATCTTTCAGCCAATACACCCATTCAGCGACATGCAGCGGAGTGTATCGGCAGAGAGGGGCAACGTGGTTAGCCAGCAGCGGACGGACCCGCAACGGAGCGGGGGGATGGTACGGAGGCCATTACGCACCGTACCGCTGATACCGCTGGAGGGCGCTAGCGGTATCTCCACGCGCAAGGAGAGCGCACAGGCGGTATGGGAATATGCTGGCGCAACCGACGTAATCGTGCCGATCGCTCCGCCTGCACCACTCTCTGCATCAGGTCTGGATGGGGCCAACAACAATGACTTCATCCAGCCAGAGATGCAGACCGGCGAATGGCTGCAACATAAGATGCGAGGCTACTCATACACAGGGGAACAGGAAGTACTCCCCGAGCCAGTTAGAACGCGACGACTGGTGCGTCCAGGCAGCACGATGCAGCAACCCGAGCCGACCGCGATTATCTTGCCAACGACGGCACCGTTGTACAGCCCTTACACTCATCAGCTCCCATCGTGGGAGTTACGACGCAAACGCGATACGATCTTTCTTCTGTTACTCACCCTCCTGGTGCTGGGCATCCTCGGCATCATGAGTTGCAATTATTTATTGTCCCTGTATCACATCTAATCCAGGCGTATCTTGTATTTATCAACGTTCATTATAAACACAACCCGGTTTGTACTCATTTATCCAGACGAGTGAGGAGATTATCATGCAAAAGGTCTATGTACGCAAAGGGAAAACAGCTACTTGCGACCTCAAAAAAGATATAGAAATCATGCATTTCTCATTACAGGATGCGTTGCCGCCCGGCCATATCCTGGCCCTGAATACGAAATTCGGCACGCTCTCTTATCTCTCTTATGAAGGTGATCGTCTCCAAATGATGGTCCAGGAACAGTTTACCAGCACAGAGTTGAGCGTCCTGCTGCCTCTGCTGGAAATGTTCCCGTATTATTGTCCTTATGAAGTCCTCTATGCCAGCTTCTACAACGGGCGCACCAGCGACGACGTTGTGGAGATGAGCCGCAAAAAGCTCGACAAGGCCATTGAAGATGGCAGTTGGGATCAGGAGATGCGTGCGGTCCGCGATGCTCTCTCGCGCACCCGGATCAAGTTGCGCCACTTCGGGATCGACATTTCATCGATCCTCTCAACCGGCTACATCTTGATGCTGGCCTCGACGCCAATGCCAATCGTTCGGGTGTAATCCATCAGCAAATACCTTTCACCCTGACTACCTCACTCCGAGGGCGGCCACAGAACGGATTTCCGCACCAGTCCGTTTTGTGGTCGTTCCTTTTTGTTTTGTCCCTGTATGCCCGTATCTGCTATCCCTGAGTTTATGTTATACTGCAATCAAACAAAGCAATAATATACTTTTTATGAGCGAACATAGAGAAAAGAAGAAAGGGCGGTATCTCTCTATGCAACATTCCCC
>JAICIM010000057.1 GCA_025928885.1 Ktedonobacteraceae bacterium
CCTGATTTCCCCGCCCGCTTTTCCCCCCCCACCCCAACTCCCCCCCCCCCCCCCCCCCCCCCAAACACCCCCCGCGGCTACGACATACGTGACCTTCACGCTACAACTAAAAAGCACCTGGTAGCTCTCAGGTGCTTTCTGTATGTCCATTACCAGACGGTTGTTCTGCTTAGCGTCCCAGGAGAAGATGGAGTCCAAGCGAAACCCCGGCGGTAAGCAGTAATGCCACAAGTTGGAATAAACGATAACGAGCAAGTATCACACGCGGATCAAGAGCAATAGCTTTTGCGCCACCGGTGGTTCGTCGCGGCTGTTGCTGCATGAATGCACCCCCTTCAGTCCGAACGTAGGAGGATTCCTACACATTTCTTACTATTATATACGAATCAGCATCGATTCTGGTTGTTCTCAAGGGAAATGTACTCGACTTTCGCCAAACGGGCTATGAGGTAGAACACACTTACCCAGGAGGTGGCTCCCCCAACCCATTATGCTCATGATGTTTCTTTTTCTCACTATGCCCATTCATCAACACCGCACCAATACCAGTAGGATCTATTTCAGAAGCAGGCAAGACCAGTTCGCAATGCATCTCTAACAGACGACGGGCCTTGCTATAATCTTTCTCAAGCAGCACACGAAATACCTGCTCGCAGACGGCCAACGCTTCGGCAGCGGCGGCTCGCCTCGTCGCGGTCAACGCGCCCAACAAATCGTGACGCTTGGCCGAGCGAAACAGGACGTGGACTTTCTCCAACACTTCGGCAAATTCCGTATGGATCTGTTCGCTCCAACGCTGCTCTTTCACCAACGTCGCCGCCTGCGTCAGAAAATGGCCGCAGACCTTGACGATGGCGTTGTACTCATTGTTACGCACTTCTAATAAAAGTTGGAGGATACGGTCTTCATCAGCCGAATCGAGAGGAACAACGGAAAAAAGACTGGCCTCGCCTCCCATCTCATGAATCTCATGTGACAGTTGGCGAAACTGCTTTTCAACCTCATCTGAATAGGGTAGCAGGTAGACAGAGTTCTGGAGGGCATAGGCGCCGAGGCTTTGTAAACGTCGCCAGACCCAGACGCGCTTCTGAGAGGGTTCGCTGGGGACTTTATAGGTTAGTTGCAACCAGCGCATCGCTTCGCGCTCATGCATGGATCTCAACTCCCAATTTTTGAGGTACTATCGGTAACATTCGTTACCGGTTCTCGTTATGGTACTCCAAATAGTAGAGCAAAGTCAAGCGCAACTCACATTATCCAGAGGGGAGCAGTAAAAAATGAATGCGATAGCTATTCGATTCCTGAGCGTACCATCTGAGATGATAGGCCATCGCATGCAAAAAAAGATGCGTGCCAGCTGTGCCGACACGCATCCTCTCTCAATAATGCTAGAACTTCACAGCGCCAGCGGAGAGGTTGGCAATAAATTGACGTGCGCCGATAAAGAAGATGATGATCAGTGGGATCGTTGCCATCAACGTTCCGGCCATCACCATGCTATAGTCGGTGCTGTAGAGGCCGTTGAGCGTGGAGAGCGCCACCTGCAGCGTGTACAGGTTGGAGTCGTTCAACACAATCAAGGGCCAGAGGTAATCGTTCCAGGCCGTGATAAAGGTCAGGATGCCCAGGAAGCCAAGCGCAGGACGCAGAGCTGGCAGGGCAATATTCCAGTACAGCCGGAAATGGCCGCAACCATCGATTCGCGCGGCATCGATCAGCTCGCTATGAATGGCGTTCATCGCATATTGGCGCATCCAGAAGATACCAAAGGCCGTCACCATGCTCGGCACGATCAACGGTAGGAATGTGCCGATCCAGTTCAGGTTCGCCATAATCACAAATGAGGCGACCAGCGATCCCGACGAGGGCAGGATCATTGTTCCCAGCAGGAAGGTGAACAGCCCCTTCTTCCAGGGGAACTCAAACTTGGCGAAGGTGAAGCCCGCCAGCGAACAGAAGAAGAGCACCAACACCGTCACAATGACGGCCACAAAAAGCGTGTTGAAAAAGTTTTTCAGAAAATCGATGTTCTGCAATACATTACCGATATTGACCAGCAGGTTGCCACCGAAGATCACCTTCGGCGGAACGCGGTAAATATCGCTGGTCGTGTTTGTTGCCATCACGATCATCCAGTAGAACGGAAAGATCGAGATAAGCAGTGCTATTAACAGCAACACATGGGTAATGATGCGCTGGACGGGAGTGCCTTGCTGAGCCATACTATACAACTCCTTCTCATGAGTAACAGGACTAATCTTCGCGTTGAACAAGCTTCCAGTTCAGGAAGGTGAAAGCCAGGATGATGAAGAAGATGACCCAGCTGACGGCGGCACCATAACCAAAGCGGTGCGAGGCAAACGCCTGCCAGTATTGATAGAGCATCATGGTGAGACCCTCGTTACCAATACCACCGCTGTTGCCGCTGGCATTAATGTTGAAGAGGATCTGTGGCTCTGTGAAGAGCGAGAGGCCACCGATAGACGAGGTAACGACCGTAAAGAGAATGATCGGGCGCAGCAGTGGGATCGTGATCCTGAAGAAGATGTTTTTCGTGTCCGCACCATCGATGCGGGCCGCCTCATAGACCTCGGTTGAGATGCTTTGCAGGCCCGCCATATAGATAAGCGAATTGTAGCCAGTCCAGCGCCAGATCACGATCAGCGCCACCGCCCATTTCATCGGCCAGGCATCGGTCAGCCATTGCACAGCGGGCAGATGGATGGCGGTCAGCACGGTGTTAATCAGGCCATACTGCGTACTGAACAACGAGCCAAAGATGATGGCAATCGCCACTGTCGAAGTAATATTGGGCAAGAAGTAGCACAACTGGTACATGAATTTGGAGCGATTGCGCAGATTGAGGGCAAAGGCCATAATCAGCGCAAAGAAAAGCATGGGGATGGTGGACATGATCCAGATGATAAAGGTATTGAGTATCGCTTTGCCGAAGACGGGATCGGTCAGAACGAAGTAGAAATTTTGCCATCCCACAAATTGCAGCGTGCCGATACCGTCCCAGCGCTGAAAGGCCAGATAGAGCGAAAAGAGCGTTGGGATCAGGCCAAAGGCTAAAAAGACCAGAAAGAACGGCGCAATGGACAGATATATCGGCCAATATTGCTGGAACTTGCTCTTCCTCTGCGGAACAACCTTTTCGCCAGCACGTTTTTCGTTCAGCGCGATCTGACTGACACTACTCATGGGTTTTACCTCCTTCTATGGGGCTAGTTTTAGCGCAACAGTTCTCTCTGTGCTGTTTGCTGAGCATCGTTCCAGGCCTGGTCGGGATTTTTATTCTGGAACTCGACCAGATTCAATTGATCGGTGAAAGGTGTTCCCACGAGTCCCTCATCAGGACCGTGATACGTCAATGGAACGCGCTTGGCGACATCAGAGAAAATGGTCGTTGTATCCTCGCCGCCATAGAAGGCTTCTTTCTGATGCAGGGCCGGATCATCAAGCGAGCTAATTGCCGAAGGATAGAGTTGCAGAGCTTTATATCCAGCCACTTGATTCGCAGGAGATTGTAGCCATTTGATGACCTCGAAAGCTTCTTTCGGATGCTGGCAATACTTTGTAATTCCCAGAAAAGAACCGCCGCTGTTTCCTGCGCCACCGGGAGCATAGGTGATGCGCCACTTACCAGCGGTATCCGGCGCGGCCTCCTGTAATACCTGTTTCATCCATGAAGCCCCAACAAAAGAGGCAATCTGCCCAGTATTTGTAGCCTGGTTCCAGGCTGGAGTCCAGTTCTGTACTTTCGCCGTCACTCCATCCTGCGCAGCTTTCGTGGCCTCATTCCATATCTGTTTAATATGTTCATCGTTGCCAATATACTGGTTAGATGTCGTGAAGTATCTCTTTACGCTTTGTGCAAGGATCTGGTTGTAGACGGTATTTGTGTTGTCGATCATGAACGATTTACCGTTCGTGGCCTCTTTGTATTTCACTGCCGCCTGCAAGTAATCGTCCCAGGTCTTGAATTGGGCTGCAACAGCCGCCGGATCGCTGGGCAGTCCCGCCTTCGCGAAAAGATCAGCGCGATAGAACAACGCCGTGGGGCCGGTGTCCATCGGGAAACCGATCATCTTACCATCAGGTGTGACGCCTAGATTCCACTTCCATTCCAGATATTGCGACTTTACATCATCAGCACCCAACGTTCGCAGATCTATAAATTGATCTTCAGCCGGGAAATATGTCGCAATGTTGTCATTGATACCCATGATATCCGGCACTCCGTAATGCCCGGCCATCGATGTCCTGACTTTATTGTCGTAATCGGTGATCTTTTCCGCTCGTAGCTCAATATTTGGAAACTGCTTGTTCACTGCCGCAATCAGATCGTCGTCGATCGAACGGTTCCAGTACCAGAGCTTCAATTGGACCTTGCCACTGGCATTGGCATTTTCGCCGCACGCTGCCAGCGTCATGAACACCGACAGGAAGAGCAGCACCGAGAGAACACTTCTCAGTGTAATGGTCCTTGAGGTATGCTTCATTAACGAACCTCACTTTCGCGAAAGATTCCTTCCCTCAGCAGAGAGGGTAAATATACCATATGATGTGATGTCGAGATGACACGACGAAATGGATAGCTACCTGCATTGATGCGAACATACTGGGGTGCAATGCAGGCAGGGATGGACGGCAGGGTACTTGCGGCCCATATAGCGAGGGGAATAGTCAATACAGGCATACATTGCCTCCTTGTTCGCTGCAAAATAAACTGATGCAATCAACAACGCTGTGAGCACTCAGTGTAAACGTTTACCCACCTGGGTAAGAAGAAAGCCAGCCTCCTTTCTTTATTGAGTGTGACCTTCTGGTTCAGCTATTCACAGGTTGAATACACATGGCCGTTGATCCACGTACAGCAAGGGTCGCTGGATACATGGATGGAGATGTGGCCGGTTGCCCATCGATCGCTTGCAGCAGCGTATCGATGGCGTGGGACATCACCGCCGTTTTGTCGATAACGATGGTCGTAAGCGGTGGCGTGGTATAGCTGGCCAGCGCGATATCGTCAAGGCCAACAATTGAGAGGTCGCGGGGAATCTGTATCCCCAGTTCCCAGGCAGCTGCCATCACACCAATTGCCATCACGTCGTTTGTCGCAAATACAGCGGTTGGTGGATCAGGATGCGTCAACAGCTTACGCCCGGCCTCTTTGCCGCCCTCCGCAGTATCCTGGCCCGGTTGGATCAGTTGCGGATCAATGCTGAGATCGTGCGCGGCCAAAGTCTCCTGAAACCCTGAGAAACGCAAAGAAGGGTTTGATCCATCGGGAACGGAGTGAGCCACGACACCAAAACGGCGATGTCCCAGGCCCAACAAATGTTCGGCGGCGAGCTGGCCTCCCTGATAGAAATGAAAGTCCACAGAAAGAGAGGGAGAATCGCCTGCATCTCCCCATAAACACCAGACAATGGGAAGATTCGGAGTAACAATGGTTTGCAGCACGTGGGGAGGAGGGCAACCACCAAACACCAGCAGGCCATCGACCCGCCGGAGTACGAGGTCTCCCAGCAACTTCTGGCCCACCACATCATCGGTCGTAAGCGTGGTGACAAAGACGCGCAAACCAGCTTTATATGCTAATCGCTCAACTACTGCTATGATCTCCCCGTAGAAGGGGTTCTCGATATTTGGTAAAGCCAGCCCGATAACGCCGGTGCGCCCCTTTATCAGACTACGCGCCACCAGATTCGGCTGATAGCCAAGCTCTTGCGCATATTTCATGACGCGCGAGCGGGTAGCAGCGCTCACCGATCCTTTCCCAGAAAGGACGTAGGACACCGTTGTTGCCGTGACGCCAGCCGCCTTCGCAATATCGTAGATCGTCGCCATACCTCTCCTTTGGGGTATCTCTCGCTCGAAGTTGATCGATTAACTAATACACAAGTTAATATCATGTATTCAAAAAAAAGTCAATAGTTCTGTCTCAGAAAATCCGCTCTGGCCTGGAAAAATTCGGCCACCAGATATTTATCGCGAACAACACAATCGAGATGAAATACTTTGAGTTATGATGGAATTTGGGAGAGATGTCACAGCCGTTTAGATTAGCAACGGCCCCGGTTTGTGGTCATCCGGGGCCGTTCATCAGGTGCGGGAACAATGCGAGGTTGGCGACGATCAGCCACGCAGATCGCGCACCGATTTGCGTATGACGAGCGATGGCGGGCTGGTCGGTACTGGAAGCTCTGAGCGGCTTCCGCTACAACGCTCTGGCAGATCATCTTTCCTTTGCGCCCGTTGCCGAACAGAGCGAGTTCCAGGTTCCCTTTATCACCGGCAGCGGTTGGGGAACCTTCGCGCAAGGCTCCCACATCGCGCTCTCCTGCTCTTACGGAGACGTACGCATTCAACAGCTCTCTCTACGTGGGTTGAGCGAGGACGCGACAGCGATGCTCGATGGAAGCTCATTGGCCGCGCATGCAAGCAAGCAGCAGGACACGCTGACGCTGACATTCGCCGAACCGGTGATCTTACGAGCTGGCTCTACACTGACCATCGCGAATACGAAATAACCTATAGATTCGTGACAGACATCAAAGATAGGAGTGCGATATATTCCCATCTTTGATGCTGCTGTTACTGTGAGTGATCGTTTTGTACGGGCATGATAAATGACTCTGCTGAGAAATTCGGAATGCGAGGAAAAACCACATGGGATTGTGCTCAACGAGCCGAGAAACTTCTCCACTTTTTGAATTTCTCAGCAGAGTCATTTATCATGCCCCATTTATTCAAATATTTATCCATTACTGAAAATAATCTATATTTTCGAAAAGCATGAATGATCTCAATATTTAGTGATAAATTATTATGCAAAGAGGATTTTTGGATAAATCAGGATAAATGGGGCGTGATAAATCATGCCCGTACAATTCACTTGTATAGCTACATTTGTTCTTAATTTCTAGCTCACCTGCAAATCCATTCCCCTTATCCCCAATCTCTATGGTAAAATAAAGTACCTCACAGGATGTGCCACGCTTTGTGATACAATGATCTATAAGCGACCCTAAAATCAGTCCGCGCGTGACTAAAGAAATACGCTCGAACAGTCCTTAATACTATGGAAGAGGAGACATTGTTTATGAGCAACCTCGGTTTTGAGGATACCGACACTATCTTGACAGAAGATCGTCTGTTCGCGCCATCCCACGATGTTGTGGAGAATGCTAATATTCTCGCCTACATGAAATCAAAGGGCTTCACCGACTACGAGGCGTTCTATCAATGGTCCCTGAAAAATCGCTCCGAGTTCTGGGAAGATATGGCGAAGGAGCTACACTGGTTTGAACCCTGGAAAACAACTTTCCAGTGGACCACCAAACCCTTCTTCCAATGGTTCGCAGGCGGCAAATTCAATATCGTCTATAACTGCCTGGATCGCCACAAAGATACCCCCACCTGGAACAAAGTCGCTTTCTACTGGGAAGGAGACGATGGCTCCTCGCGCACCCTTACGTATGAAGAGCTATACGTGATGACGAACCGCATGGCGAAAGGGCTGCAAAATCTGGGCGTCAAAAAGGGCGATCGCGTGGCAATCTATCTGCCAGCTATCCCCGAACAGGTCGCCGCACTGCTGGCCGTCGCCCGTATTGGTGCCGTCCATAGCGTCGTTTTCGGCGGCTTTGCCGCCAGCGCCCTGCGTGATCGCATCATCGACGCCGAAGCCAAAATCGTGATTACCGCCGATGGCAACTATCGCGCTGGCAAGCATATCCAATTGAAAAAAATCACCGATGAAGCGGTCACCGAAACACCAACCATCGAGAAGGTGATCGTCGTGCAACGCCTGAACAGCGATGTGCCGATGCAGGAAGGGCGCGATATCTATCTCAAAGATCTGCTTGCCGATGTTCCCGAAGATACCGTCGTGCCATGCGAACCGATGGATAGCGAGGACCTGCTCTACATCCTCTACACCAGCGGCAGCACCGGCAAACCAAAGGGCATCGTCCATGTACAGGCAGGCTATGCCGTTGGCACCTACACCACCACAAAGTTCGTTTTCGATATCAAAGACAACGATATCTTCTGGTGTACCGCTGATATCGGCTGGGTCACGGGTCACAGCTATATCGTTTACGGTCCTCTCATGACCGGCGTTACCAGCGTCCTCTTTGAGGGAACACCGACCTATCCCGCGCCGGATCGCTTCTGGAGCATCGTCGAGAAATACAAGGTCTCGATCATCTATACCTCGCCAACGGCCATTCGTGGTCTGATGCGCTTCGGTGAGGAGTGGCCGGCCAAACACGATCTGTCGAGCCTGCGTATCCTGGGATCGGTCGGCGAGCCGATCAACCCCGAAGCCTGGATCTGGTATCGCAAGAATATCGGCCATAACGAACTGCCGATCATGGATACGTGGTGGCAGACCGAGACCGGCATGATCCTGATCAGCCCGACCGTTATTCTGCCCCTCAAGCCCGGCAGCGCCACGCGTCCGATGCCCACCATCGAGGCCGATATCGTTGACCGCAACGGCAACGCCGTTGGACAGAACAAGGGTGGCTTCCTGATCATTCGCCATCCCTGGCCCGCTCAGATGCGCACCATCTATAAGGATGAGGCCCGCTACCGCACCTACTGGGAGACGATCCCCGATGTCTACTTCGCTGGCGACGCGGCAACCAAAGATACCGATGGCTATTTCCGCGTTCAGGGCCGCGTAGACGACGTAATCAAGGTCAGCGGCCACCGCCTGGGATCGATGGAGATTGAGTCGAGCCTGGTGAGCCATCCGGCAGTGGCAGAGGCAGCCGCGATTGGCAAACCCGATCCATTGAAGGGCGAACATGTCAAGGTCTTCGTCATCGTCAAACAGGGCTACGAGCCGTCGCCAGAACTGGAAAAAGAGCTGAAGCTGCACGTACGCACAACCGTCGGCGCTCTGGCCGTTCCAGAAGAGCTGGAGTTCACGCCCAACCTGCCCAAGACGCGCTCCGGCAAGATCATGCGCCGCGTGATTCGCGCCAAAGAGCTTGGCGAGCCTGTTGGCGATATCAGCACGCTCGACGGCTAATGAGATAGCAACCAGAACAAGATAACAACGATGAGTCATCCCAATTCGAGATGGCTCATCGTTGCTTTTGTGTCGAGATTTACCCGCAATATTGAAAAACTGAGCAGAGATGCGAATTAGTATGCCCAATAATCCTGCTCTGTGACGTTTACTGCCTTCGTGCGAATAATAAACTAAGGGATAAGTGCAATCAAACGTTGCCTTCAATGAATAAGATACTGGAACTTTCCAGAAAGGATGCTATTATGAAAATCACTATCGGACCCTTCTCCCTGGACATACTTCTGCTTCTCCGTCTCTGGTTGCCGCCAGCTGTGTTTATTGTTCTATGTATAGGCATATTCTTCCTGCATGACATGCTTTTGCTGACACTCGATGATATCGCTCCCAACCTCATCGGTATTGCGTGGTTATCGCTGCTCCTTTTGTATATCATTGGAGGCGTCACCTTTACCTACTTCTATGCTCGCTTTTTTCGCGCTTCTTTTGCGTCAGTGGATGCTCGTAGTCGGAGACATATGGCTGTCTTGAGCGGCTTGCCTTTTTATGTCCTCTGCTTCCTTTTCTTGCTGGATATGCTCTATTGTCTGTTCGTCCCTGATGATACTGTGGGCGGCCTGGCTGCGTTCGTCAGCGTGGTTGGTTTTGTGGGTTTCGCCCTTGTCTCGGGCGCTTACTTGCTCCTGTTACGTTCCTTCTTACGCCGCTCAACCGCTCTTGCCCACGAATAACTAGATTACATAAAAAAAGATCCCGCACTCCTAATCTCACTAATAAGAGTGTGGAAATCTTTTTATTTATTCAGAACGCACGTTTGTTAAGCGATCTGTTCGATCTTGCCTTCCGTCACCGTGCCAGCTGCATCGATCTTGAAGACACGCGCATAGGGTGGTTCGGGGTGGAAGCGATGGGAGAAGATGATGTAGAGATAGCCGCTGCGCTTTGCCCATTCGATATCGCGGGCGGAAGGGTACGCCTCGCTAATGGGGTGAGAATGATAATAGATCATATCGCCGTCGTACGCATCAATATCGTTATAAATACGGACGATATCGGCCTCGCTAATAATTGAGAAATCGTCGGGGCGCTCGGCAGCATTGGCGGTGGGATAGTTCTTCACCACCTGCCCGTCAACGCTACCCAGAGCGCCACAGCCTTCGTTGGGGTAGCTCGCGGCAATATGAGCTACCATCTCAGCATAAATTGACTCAGGGACACGCACGACAAATTGAGCTACCATAATATTTTTGCCTCTAAATTGTCTTCGAGTTGCTCGATTGGGCGAGTCCACAGATCCTCGCTCAGATACTTCCATCCACCATCAGCCAGAATCGTCACAATCTTGCCGCTCTCCATGCTGGCCGCAACGCGCAACGCCACATGCAGAGACGCTCCACACGACGGCCCGGCAAAAATGCCTTCCTGATCCTTCAACTGACGCGTCCGCCTGATCGAATCCTCAGCCGACACAAGAATGCGGGCATCGAGCAACGATTGATCCAGTACTGGCGGCACAAAACCATCTTCCAGGCTACGCAAGCCCTGCACGCCTTCGCCCTGAATCGGCTCAGCTGCCACAACCTTAATTGCCGGGTTATACTCTTTCAAACGGCGACCATTGCCGGTCAGCGTGCCACCAGTTCCCAGGCCCGCGACAAACACATCGAGATCGGGCAAATCTTTGATAATCTCGACGGCTGTGCCATAGTAATGTGCAAGCGGATTCGCCTGATTGCCGTACTGATACAACATAACATAGCGCTCGTCATCAGCGAGCAGCGACTTTGCCAACCGCACCGCCCCGTTGCTTCCCTGCGTCCCATCGGAGCAAATGATCTTCGCGCCATACAGTTCCAGCATCTGGCGACGCTCACTGGTCACGTTGTCAGGCATTACTGCAACGAACTGATAGCCCTTGATGCGTGCAATCATCGCCAGCGCTATACCTGTATTGCCGCTAGTTGGCTCCAGCAAGATCGAACCTGGCTTGAGCCTTCCGCTCGCCTCGGCCTCCTCGACCATACGCAGGGCGATGCGATCCTTGATGCTGCCAGAGGGGTTCATCCCCTCTAGCTTGGCATAGATCTCCACGCCCGGACGCGGACTGAAGCTCTTCAATTCTATCAGTGGCGTATTCCCGATAGTCTCCAGTATGCTACCGTAGCGCATGAATCTCTCCTACTGTCCTCCTGCCATCGCAGGTAAGAGGGTGACGGTATCGTTGGGGCCGACCGCTGCGTTTAAACCGCCGCGATGGCGCACGTCCTCATCGCTAACATAGACGTTTACAAAACGGCTCAGCTCGCCCTCCGGCTGGATTTGCGCCTTCAACGAGGGATAGCGCTGATACAGATCGTTCAGCACCTCGGCTAGTGTGCTACCCTCAGCGCTCACCTGCTTAGAGCCGCCAGCAAAGCTACGTAATACGGGTGCAAGTTTCACAGTTGCCATCTATTTCTCCTTCAATGCATCGGGTGGCGAGTGAGAACCACACCACCCGCTCTACCACACCACAGGTTTTTTATGAAACACTGAAATACAGTATAAATATCAATCCTAACAGCAGGCGACCCGTAAAGATCGCCCGCCGTCTCTCTGCTTATACAGGGATCGCACACACATCAGCATACGTTGGCAAATTCTCTGGATGTCCGTTCTCACCACAGGCGGCGCACTCGGGATCGCGGAAGAGCCGCAGCTCGTTAAACTCGCCGGAGAGCGCATCATAGGTCAGCAAACGACCAACCAGCGGATCACCGAGACCGAGCAACAGCTTGATCGTCTCGACGGCCTGCAACAGTCCGATAATGCCAGGCAGCACGCCTAACACACCGGCCTCGGAGCAACTGGGAGCCAGCGCTGGCGGGGGTGGCTCCGGGAAGAGGCAGCGATAACAGGGGCCGTCGTATGGCTTGAAAACCGTGACCTGACCCTCAAAGCGAAAGACGCTGCCATGCACAACGGGCTTGTTGGCAATAATCGCCGCATCGTTCAACAGATAGCGCGTGGGGAAGTTGTCGGTGCCGTCAATGATGACATCGTACGCATCAACCAGGCGCTGCACATTGGTCTCATCCAGCCGTTCGAGATAGACCTCGACCTTGACATCGGGATTGAGCGCCGTGAGCGTCTGACGAGCGGACTCGGCCTTGTACTGCCCGATGCGCTCGGTATTGTGCAGGATCTGACGTTGCAGATTGCTATCATCCACCACATCGGCATCGATAATGCCCAGCGTGCCTACGCCTGCCGCCGCCAGATAAAAGGCTGCGGGAGAACCCAGACCACCAGCACCGATCAGCAACACTTTCGAGTCGAACAGCTTGAACTGGCCCTCTTCGCCGACTTCAGGAATAAGGATATGACGGCTGTACCGTTTAGCCTGGGCCTCGGTCATGGTACGTGGCTGGTTAAACTTATAACCGCTCCCCTTCCATTGTCCAAACCCGCCGGCCATCGAGATTACATTGTCATAGCCCATCTGCTGTAACGTGCTGCCCGCTATCAACGAACGCGTACCACCAGCACAATAGAGTACAACTTGCTGCGCTTTGTCTGGAACTGCTTCTTCTATCCGCAATTCAAGAAAACCACGTGGAACATGTTTGGCACCGGGTATATACCCTTCGTCCCACTCATACTTCTCACGCACATCGATCAGGACAAGATCGTCCTTCTTCTGAGAAAGCGCATCCTTTACCTGTGCTGGGGTCCACTCCGGCACCTGCTGACGCGCCCGCCGCAGGATCTCGCGGGATGCATCACCCATATCTCATCACCTCAATGTTGACTATGTTAATCAATTTACTTCCTAAACTGGTTACCAAAAGATTACCATTCGCTTTTTTTACTTGTCAAGGAAAACTGAACCAGTCTTTTCAGGGGAAGCATGTACTTCACAAACACTCATAGGTACAAACACAACGCGCACAGAAATTATTCCTTTACCTCCGCCTTGCTGTGGCCTCGCCGCCGCTACTTGCAATTTCCAGCAACTGCTGCTACCTTGAAAAGAGGATAGCATCGGGTAACATCTTTTCAGGGTTCAGCGAGAGGAGCAGCAATGGCCGAGACATTTGACTATATCGTGATCGGTGGAGGCGTGATGGGTGCCAGCATCGCCTATCATCTCTCTCAACAAAAGGCCGGTCGCGTCCTGCTGTTGGAGCGTCAGGCAATTTGTAGCGGCACGACAGCGCGTTCGGGGGCCATCGTTCGCCAGCACTACTCGAACGACTTCAGCATTCGGATGGCGAAAGAGAGCCTGCATATTTTTCAACATTTCGACGAGGTAATCGGCGGCGATTGCGGCTTCACCACCACCGGCCTGCTTGTCGTCAGCGATGAAACGGGCGAAGAGACGCTGCCTGCCAACGTCGCCTTGCAACAGGCACAGGGTGTCAACACTGCATTGATCGCTCCCTCTGACATTGCTGAGGTTGCGCCTGAATATAGCAGCGATGGGGTAACGCTGGCGTGCTATGAGGCTGATGCGGGCGTGGCCGATCCAACCGCGACCACCTATTGCTTTGCGCAACGAGCACAAGATCACGGTGCCACTATCTATGAGCAGCAGGCCGTTGTACGCATCCTGACACAAAATGGGCGTGTCGTCGGAGTAGAAACCGAGCAGGAGACGTTGCATGCTCCGGTCGTCGTGCTTGCCGCCAACGTCTGGAGCGCCGCTCTGGCCCAACCGCTGGGCATCGCACTCCCACTCACAGCGACGCGTCATCCCATGCTGGCCCTGCGCCGTCCGGGAGGTCGTCAGGGCATACACGCCGTCGGCTTCGATGTCAGATATGGCATCTATCTGCGCCCCGATCTGGGTGGCGTGACGCTGGTTGGCGCAACCGACAATATACTGACGGCCAGCGATCCCGATCAGTATCGCCAGGAGTTGACGGAGGAGGAGCGGCACTTTTTCCATCAACGTGGTGCTGCTTGCATGCCAGAACTGAGCCGTGCCGTGCCACGCGGCGGTTGGGCCGGCATCTACGACGATACACCCGACTATCATCCGATTCTCGGAGCTTTGCCCGGCTACGAAGGTCTGTTCTGTGCGGCGGGCTTCTCCGGGCATGGCTTCAAGCTCTCTCCCATCATCGGCAGGTGGATGGCCCAACTGCTCACAACCGGCCAAACGCCGGAAGATATGCGCCCATTTGCTTATGAACGCTTTGCGCACGGACAGGAGATACGCCCGCGCTATTCTTCTTCCGGCGTGCTGGGATAATTCCTTCTATGAAATTTTCACAACCCCATCTGCGGCGAGTTTCGCCAGCGCCTTGCGAGCTGCATTCGGGGTGGCAATATTATAGGAGACACCATGCATAGCCTGCTCAACTGGCAACAGATACGGCTTGAGCGTCATATTATGTGTATAGAGATTACGCAACACATATGCACCGGCATTAGCAACCCAGGACGAGGTTTCCGCCGTTACCAACTGTTGTAATACGGGAACCAGACTATCTTGCCCGTAGTGGACCAGCGATTTCGCCGCCATCCACGCCACGGAATAGTCGTTATCGGCCAGCATACGAACCAGTGCCGGCAAGGCCCGTTGATCGCACAGCTCGCCCATTACACGTGCGCTCTGCCAGCGCATCCAGGCAGAAGGGCTGTGGCTCTCTTTCAACAGCTCAGGCACCGCCATCGATCCCAGGTTTACCAGCGCCTGTGAAATCTGGCTGCCGAGCTGTTCGTTGGCGCTATGCAGGATCGCGAAAAGAGGTGGAATGGCTGCCGGATCATGGGTGCGCCCCAGCGCTTTGATTGCCTGCAATTGCACAGGCAGCACGGGATCGTGTAGCGCCTTGATCAGTGCAGGCGTGGCAGTGCGGCTTCCCACCAGTCCGAGGATATGCACAGCGGTCTCACGGACGGCGGGACGCTTATCGCGGGCAGCGGTGAGCAGCACCTGCTCCACTCTGGCCGGGTCCATACCCGATTCAGGCAGGAAGAGGGTACGTAGACGCGTTCTGAAATGTGCCAGACGAAACGAGATGGGGATGGTAAATGGCTTCCCGGCCCACGTTCCCAGAGCAAGAAATTCGATTAAATGTTGTGCTAAGCGATTATCTTCAAGAGATGTAACTGCTATAAGAGCGCGTGGGTCATTATCCATTATCCAATGCATCAAGCGCCACGCCGCGCCACGATGCCCGTCTGCCGCCTCTTGCGCCAACACCTGCGGAGGGGTAATACCTACCGGGGGATGCTCATCCTGAACAGGAGTAGTATCAGATGTAATTGCAACATTGCCAGTATTGTTCTCAGGTGAGGGATCGTAGAACTCCATCACGACAACTCCTTATTCCACAAAGTACAACATCCAGATAGCGTACAATAAGACAGGAGTCAAGATAGTTCAGAGAGACACCATAGTATATCACATCTGGTACTCTCCCTTATAGCTCATCCTTGTAAAGAAACTATTCCTGCATCACAAGCGTATTTCTTGCAGAGAGCATATTTTGCCTCTTTTTATACAAAAATTTATATCGCGGTTATTTCTCATAAAAGGGAGAACATCACCTTGCAGAAACAAGATCTGTTGAAAGCTGGCCTGGCTTTCGACTACGACCACATCTCTCTGGTGCCGCGCGTCGTCTCGACCCTACAACATCGCGCTGATGCCTCGTCTGAAGTCCAGCTTGGTGACTGTCGCCTGCGTTTGCCCCTGATCGGTTCACCGATGTCGGATGTGTGTGGAACCGAAATGTGCAGCGTGCTGTCCCATGAGGGTGCGGCGGGCCTCCTGCACCGCTTCCAGGGCGTCAGAAGTCAGGCGCGGGCTTTCAAAGAAGCGCGAGGACGCGAGGCCCATACCGCAGTCGGGGCCGCTATAGGTGTGACAAATAGCTATCAAGAACAGTTCCAGTTGCTCTATGAGGCCGGCTGTCGCCTGTTTTGTCTGGATACAGCCAACGGCGCTCACAAGCAGGTGGAGCATGCTATCGCCTGGATTCGTCACGTATCCGACGACATCTTCTTGATCGCGGGCAACGTTGCCTCCGCCGAAACGTTCTCATGGCTGGAAGACCTGGGGGTTGATGCCATTCGCGTCGGGATCGCGGGCGGCTCTGTCTGCGAAACCAGAACGGAGACCGGCGTCTATGTACCAACCCCCTACGCGGTGGCAGAGGTGGCGGCAGTACGCAAACGAGCTATGATCATTGGCGATGGTGGCGTGCGCACCCCCTCAGACTTCTGTAAGCTGCTGGCGCTGGGCGCTGATGTCGTCATGCTTGGCTCGGCGCTGGCTGGCACGCAGGAAGCTCCGGGGCAGATTGTGATGGCCGATGGCAAGCAGTACAAGATCATGCGCGGCTCTGCCTCATTCTCCGTTCAACAACAGGGCGGCAAAGAGACGCCAGAGTATGTCGAAGGAACAGAAACGCTTGTCCCGTATCGCGGCTCAGTCGTTGCCGTCCTCCATCGCTACATGGCCGGCCTGCGCTCAAGCATGTCCTACATGAACGCCCGCACCCTTGAGGAGTTCCGCAACAACGCGTCTTTTGTGCTGCTGCGTTAATCGCGCATACACGATGCTTGACAGGGCTGTACCACTTGTTACATGAGTATATTAAAGGTTTTCCATGTCCCTGGCAACGATTGCCAGGGACGTTTTCTTTCACTGGTGGACTAACTCCTTGCGTTTTCCCCAGGGCTTCCAGAGCGAGATAATTTGGGCCGCTGTCAATGCTATAATATGCAGGCTAATGAGGACGAGAAGCGCAGTATGGTTGGTGGAGATGATCGCGTGTTGGGTCACGGTTTCCGCCACTGCTTCTTCTAGCCACTGGCTTACCAGGAAGATACCAAGCATCATCACAGAGAGCGTCAGAACTTCTTTGACAATGATCCAATAAAACTTGAAAAGCCCCCAATGAGTGAACGCCGAAAGCAGGATGCCAGTGAGCAGTGTGCCGAGCGCAAACGGTCGAATAAGAGCCTTGTCCAGTGTATCCAACGCAAGATACGCTGCATGCATATCTCCTATGCTCGACGCGGCAACGCTCAGCACCAGCGAACAGACGGCAGCCCCTAACCAGACAATCACGAAGAGAACATGAGCCACGATCAGCCACTTACGCTGTTTCATCGTTAATTTCTTTACCATATACTTTCCTCCTGGCAGAGATAAACCTCCTTTTGAAGAGAGCATAAGGCTAAATTGTGATGGTTCTATGGCTGAATAGTTACGATTATGTGACGGTCTGAGAAATCCTCATAAACCTGTGCAAACCAGGAACGTCCTCTTCTAGCGGGACAGCCGCCGAAGAGAAAGGGCAGATCGGCTTTCTCAGGCAGAAACCGATGATGCCACTGCGCTAAACGGGTTGGTGGGACGTGGCAGGCCGAGATTCTCACGCAGGGTGCGCCCCTCGTATTCAGTGCGGAAGCGACCGCGCTGTTGCAAAATCGGGATCACCTGCTCCACAAAATCATCCAGCCCACCAGGCAGATAG
>JAICIM010000702.1 GCA_025928885.1 Ktedonobacteraceae bacterium
AAATGCCTCCCCATATCGTTTTTTTTGTTTGTTATGCGGGGTGGTCACCTGTTTTTTTTGGGTGCACCCGGCTCTATACTGCCCCGCAACTACAGATAGAGAGAAAATCAGAGAAGATAGAATTATGACGAATAACGATGCAGTAGGGGAAAATACCTACTTTCTGGATGCTGAGAGTCCAGTAGAGATGGCCCGTTTGATTAATCTGGACCTCATCACGACGCAGGCAATGGGAGGGCCGCTGGTGGGAGTCGATGATCCTTCCAGCTTGCGCAATGTGCTCGATCTTGGCTGCGGCCCCGGCGGTTGGGTGCTCAGCGTTGCTTTTGCACAACCAACGGCTGAGGTAGAGGGCGTCGATATCAGCCGCATCATGGTCGATTACGCCAACGCCCGCGCCCAGACGCAACAATTGCTCAACGCCTCGTTTGGCGTGATGGATATTACACAAGCGCTCGATTTCCCCGACGCCTCGTTCGATCTCGTCAACGCTCGCTTCCTGGTGGGCGTGTTACCATCCGCACGCTGGCAGAGCTTCATCGCCGAATGTACGCGCATCCTACGTCCGGGCGGCACCATTCGCCTGACCGAAATGATCGATGCCGGCGTGAGCAGCAGCCCGGCCTTTGAGCAGCTGCAAAGCTTCCTCTATCAATCGTTCCAGCAGGCTGGCTACGGCTTCTCTGCCGATGGGCGTACGCTTGGTATGACGCATGTTCTGCCATCCTTTCTGCGCAAAGCAGGCTACCAAAGCGTGCGCAGGCAGGCCCACACGCTCGAATTCTCCATGCATACTGAGGGTTGGATCGACTTCTACCGCAACGCCGAAATGGGCTACAAGCTGAGCCAGCCATTTTTTGTGAAGTCAGGTGCCACCACACAGGAAGAGGCAGAAAGGCTTTATCAACAAATGTTGATCGAAATGCATGGCGAGGACTTTTGCGGCATGTGGCACTATGTCACCTTTCTTGGGACAAAACCTCGTTAAGCTGGAGGGCGGATCACTGACAAGCACAAAACCGGCTGAAGCCCGCCTAGCAGCTTGCGAACCTGGATGAGCTGAAAATCAGCGGCGAGAACGGCTCCTTGTGTATCGCGGTTCCAGTGACAGTTGCCCATAGAACGCGTGGTCAGCGGGACGAGGCTATCCTGCATCCACGCCGCGACCCTGTTCTGCGATCGAACGTGTTCAAGCAACAACAGTTTGCCCCCCGGCTTGAGAACACGTCGGATTTCGCCCAGGCCGCGCTCCACATCGCCAACCGAACAAAAAACGAGCGTCGCCACAACACAATCAAAACACGCATCGGGAAATGGCAGCGCCTCGACAGCCGCACAAGTTAGCGTGATCGGGACAGGAGCAGCAGCCAGACGACGACGCGCAACACGCAGCATCGCCTCGTCTGGCTCACACGCCTCCAGACGCTCAACGCGTTCAGCATTGTAGAAAGGGAAATTCTGCCCGCCACCAACTCCAACCTCCAGCACAATGCCCTCCGCCTGCTCAAGACACTCCCGGCGAAATCGCTCCTGTCCCAGCCGCACGAAAGATCGATCGGTCAACCAGGTATAAAAAGCGGCGAAACGTGGATAAGAGATAGCTCTATCATTATCGCGCATAGATTGCTCCTTCTTACTCAAAAACAGCTTCTATCATGATTTTTTACGAACAAGGCCAGTAATGTGTTTCGTACCAGAAACATTGACCACTGATATATATACTCCTCAGTATACTAAAAATAGAGGGGCAACTGCTTCTCTATGATGAAAGAGTCCGTTTGGCTTGAGAAAGGATGTATAATGAGTACGAGTCCGCAGGATTTGAAATACAGCAAAGATCATGAGTGGGTGCGCGTCAATGGAACGCAGGCAACAATTGGTATAACCAGCTATGCACAAAAACAACTGGGCGACATAGTGTTTATAGATCTCGCAAAGAATGGCGAGAGCGTTGAAGAGGGAGAGACTGCAGGCACAATAGAATCGGTCAAGGCGGTTGCAGAGGTATACATACCGCTCAAAGGCAGGATCTTTGAAATCAACGCAGCGGTCAACGAGGAGCCTGAACTGGTGAACAGCGATCCCTACGGCGAGGGCTGGCTACTAAAGCTCCAGATCGCTGATTCCAACCAGATCAAGGACCTTATGAGCGCCGATCAGTATGACCAGTACATAACAGAGCAAGAATAGCGGATCGTTTGACGCCTCCTGTTCCTTTTCTTTATAATAAAGCAAGCTGTAGCGTTGATATTTTAAGCTGCGTCGTGGAGAAAGAAAGGATCAAGAGTCATGCCAGATTTCCCCATTATTGATGCACACGTTCACCTCTGGAACCCCACCCGTTTTCGCGTACCCTGGCTGGATGACAATGAGCTGTTAAACAAGCCCTATGAGCTGGCGGAATATCACGAACAGACGCAGGGGGTTGATATTGAAGGTATCGTCTATCTCGAAGTCGATATGGCACCCGCCTACGGGCTGCTTGAGGCGCAATGGGTGGCAAATCTGGCGAAAAAAGATCCGCTGATCCAGGGGATCGTGGCCTGGGGACCGGTCGAGGACGGCGATCGTTTTCGCACCTATCTCGACGCACTTATCGCGGCAGGTCCCCTCGTCAAGGGCGTGCGCCGCATTCTACAATCGGAGGCCGACGCCAACTATTGTCTGCGCCCCGGTTTCGTGCGCGGCATTCAACTTTTAGCTGAATATAGCCTCTCCTTCGATATCTGTATTTATCACCACCAGCTCGCCAGCGTTGTTCAGCTGGTGGAGCAGTGTCCAAACGTCAATTTTATGCTCGACCACATCGCCAAACCGGTAATTGCCGGGAGCAACCTCGATCCCTGGCGCGAGGAGATGCAGGCGCTAGCCTCCTTCCCCAACGTCATGTGCAAAGTGAGCGGCATGGTCACGGAGGCCGATCTCGACAACTGGACAATGAACGATCTTGCACCATATCTAGAGCACGTGTTGACAGTCTTTGGCGAAGATCGCGTGGCCTTTGGCGGTGACTGGCCCGTCGTCCTGAACGCCTCAAGCTATCTACGCTGGGTCCAGACGCTCGACGCCCTCACCGCTCATCTTTCAGACGCAGCCCGACACAAGCTCTGGGCTGAGAACGCACGCCGCTTTTATCGTCTGCAAGAACACTAAACGGCCATGTAACAGAAGGTTTGCGCCTGCCGCTGGTCAATATATTATTTGCATGATCATAGACGCAGATATCGCAATCGCGCGAGCATTTGTTCACTTTCGCGCGATTACGACAGGAGCAGGTTACAGTTCTTGCAAGCGGGCAATAATCAGAGAGGG
>JAICIM010000132.1 GCA_025928885.1 Ktedonobacteraceae bacterium
CTGGCTGACATCCTGGACAAAAAAGTCGAAGATCTCGCCATTGGTCAACACAAGATGGTGGAGGAACGCGTGTTCGCCGAAGGGCAGCAAGAGCTGACCAACGACGGGATTGCTGGCGAAGATCTGGGCAAAATCGGGCGTTCTCCAGCCTGTGAACTGCTCTGGTTCAACGATGATGTGAAGATCGACATCACTGAATCTGTCGCCGCCACCACGTGCGAGGCTGCCTTCGATCCAGAGGGCCACGATCTCGCCATTGGTTTGCAGCTGCTTGACGATTGCTTTGAGCGTTATACATTGTGGCAAATCTGGGAGATGGTGTAAAAACTGCTCTTCCATATTCAACTCCTTCTGAAAGAATACTGGATAAAAGCATACCATAAACGTCTTGACAACAATACGATATATCGTTTATAGTAGCGATAACGATATATCGTATTGTTTGCGTCGCATGAAGAAGAGCTGATCTTTTATGACATGCCGGCTGGAAAGGATAGAGCAATGGTTCAAGAACATGTACCGGTTTTGATCGTTGGTGGTGGAGTTGTTGGCCTCTCGACAGCGCTTTTTCTCTTACATCAGGGTGTTCCTTCGTTGCTCGTTGAGCGGCATGCCAGCACATCTATTTTGCCGCGTGCGCGTGGCCTCCACTTTCGCACGATGGAGTTTTACCGTGAAATCGGGCTGGACGAAACGATTCGCGCGACCGGTGCGTCGGTCATCAAGCAGGGGAGCTTTGGCGGTTTCTTGATTGGTGAGACGCTGCTTAGCGCCAGACGGCAGCCGATTGCGCTGACCGGGGCGCGAGGAGAGGTGCTACAGGACCTCAGCCCCGCAGATTTTTGTTTTTGTCCACAGGATAAGCTCGAACCTGTGCTGCTGGCAGCTGCTCGTCAGCGCGGTGGCGACCTGCGCTTTCACACCGAACTGATCTCCTGTGAGCAGGATGGCGAAGGAGTGACCGCCACGCTCCTTGAGCGCACTAGCGGGACCCGTTCGACCATACGCGCCGACTATCTGATCGCTGCCGATGGCGCACGCAGCCCAATGCGCAACATGCTTGGCATCAGCCAGAGCGGAGAGGGTGCGTTGGAGCATTACCTCAACATTTATTTTGAGGCCGATCTGAGCAAACAGGTGCGCGGTAAGGAGTTTAGCCAATGTCTGATCGAGCATCCCGACGTGTATGGGGTACTGGTCTCGATCAACAATACCGATCGCTGGGTCTTTCATCTCTCTTATGATCCCGCCCGAGGCGAGACGCTGGATGCTTTCCCGCCCGAACGCTGCCAGGAGTTGATACGCAAGGCCGTCGGTCTGCCCAATCTTGCGGTTGAGATTCTCAGCATCGGCCCCTGGGAGTCGGCGGTGCGCATTGCCGATAGCTTCCAGCGTGGGCGCATCTTTCTGGCCGGGGATGCCGCGCATCTCATGCCGCCCTGGGGAGGATTTGGAGCCAACACTGGCATCGCTGACGCGCACAACCTGGCCTGGAAACTGGCGGCGGTCTTCAACGGGCAGGCCACGCCCGAGCTGCTGGCAACCTACGAGACGGAGCGCCGCCCAGTGGCCAGCTTCTCAGCCGAACAGTCCGCGCTGCGTTCGGATATCCGCATCCGCTACGGCCTGGCCTCGACGGAGGAGACAGCTGCGGTTCAGCGGCAGCTTGTCGGTATGGGCGTGGTCGTGGGTGGCTATCAATATTGTTCGCCAACGATCTTTCCCGAAGAAGATGTGCCGCCCGTATACGATCGCCTGAGCCTGGATGGGCGTCCCGGCACGCGTGCGCCTCATGTCTGGGTTGAGTATCGCGGCCAGCTTATCTCTACGCTCGACCTGCTCTGGCGCGGCTTCGTGCTGTTGGCAGGACCAGATGGCCGAGCATGGTACGAAGCTGCCTGCCAGCTTGCAAACCACCTGGACATCGAGCTGGAAGCGTACCGCGTTGGCCCCTCTGGCGACCTGCTCGACCCCGAATGTTACTGGCACGAGGCGGCGGGCATTCAGGCTGATGGAGCTATTCTAATGCGTCCCGACGGCATCGTGGCCTGGCGCTCGTGGGAGAGCGTGTCACAGCCTGAGCGCATGCTTGAGCAGGTCATGATGTGCGTTCTTTGTCGTATATCACGAGATTAAATCCAGGGATGTCGTAGTTGTGCGACGGTATCGCGCCAGGTTCGGCTTGTAGAGCGGTTCGAGGGTGCGATACCATCGCACAACTACGACAGGGGGATCACCACTATTTTTGTTGTGCTAAAAAGTGGGCGGCGAACCCCAGCGTTGCTACATAGAGCGATTGCGTGGGTAGCTCGCCGCTCCACACCAGTTGCGCGAAGCTCTTGTAGTCTTGCAGCACAACCTCAATCTGTTCCCCCTCGTCGAGATTTTGCTCGTCATGTATCTTCTGCACATTGAGCGCGAGACATGAATAGAGAATATTATCTTGATTGGAGGCGTTGGGATAGCTGCGACCGATCTCATAGAATTGGCCGCCGCCGTAGCCTGTCTCTTCCAGCAACTCGTGCTGTGCCGCCGCCACGGGACTCTCATCGCGCTTCTCAACGCCACCTCCGGGCAGACCAAGCACCACCTGCCCGATGCCGTGTCGATACTCCCGCACCAGCACCGCCTGTCGATCCACTGTCAGCGCCAGCACGTTGACCCAGGGTCCGCGCTCTAGCACGTGCCAGGAATCGATTACGCGCCCCTCCTGCGTCTCGCATTGGTCCGTTCGTATCCTTAACCAGCGATCTTCATAACTGATCCTGCTTCCCGTCACTCGCCAGGGGGCCAGCTTTTGTTGCATAAAAAATACCTCGCCTTTTTTTATTTGAGAGAGCCTCTCATAAGGAAAGACGAAGCATTATAAGTTCCATCACACGGTTATTTTCCCTGCATTTCGTTCGGAGCGACGCTGAAGTCGTGGAGGGGGCCAGGATAGGGCGTCATTTCAGCTCCAGGGCCGAGTTGTTCGAGGGGCAGATCGAGCCGTTCAGCTTTGCCTGTCAGAGCCAGCACGATGAGGTCAACCGTGCGGTCCAGGCTGATTGTGCCGGTGTTGACGATGAGATCGTAGAGCTGGGGATTGTTCGGGCTATGGCGATACTGGGCCAGCAGAGAGCGTTCGCGCCCACCATCTTTGTCGTGGATACGCGCCTTCGCCTCCTCGCGATTGAGCTTCTCGCGCCGCGTCACATAGGTAATACGCTGATCGAGCGGAGCCTCCACGCGCACATGCAGCACGTCGCGCCTCTTCGCCAGCATCATCTGCGTGCCGCGCCCAACTATGACCACGTGGCCCTCTGAGACGACCTGCTCGATGATGCGTTTGAGCGCTTCATGATAGACACGCGGATCGATATGCAAAAGTTGTGGCAGCGGCGAAGCGGACATAACGGGTTGAATCGCGCTGAAGCTCTCCAGTATGCGCGTGCCGAAGCTGCTCTCGTTCTCGTCGTGCTCCTCCGCCTCCTCCTGTGTAATATCGAGCCGTCGGGCCACGCGCTCGACGGCCTCGTGATCGAAGAGATGCCAGTTCAGACGCTGAGCCATGCGGGCCGCAATCTCGCCGCCACCGCTGCCATATTCGCGCGAAATGGTAATGGCTCGCATCTTATCCGTTACCCGCTCTATTTTCTTTTTCTGCTCGCCCATTGATGACCCCTTTCCCAAAAATGGATAACCCTTTTATCAATAGCTCTTTCTCTATTTATTACGTGTTGAGCCACGCAAAGGGATTTCGGGCAGGAAGAACACGATCAGCAGGCCAAGCGCCATCAGGATCAGGCCGATGACAAATCCCTCGTGGATACCTTGTACCAGCCCGACCCTCATGGCTTCGATGATCTGCTGGAGCATCACCGGCCCCTGTGCGCCGTAGCTGGCAAATTGCGCTTGCAGCTTCGCCATCGTGTCGGGAGCCAGCAAAATCTGCGGGTCATTGAACGAACGCAGCACCTGATCCGGCACTTTTTGTCGTATTGTTGTGGGTAATGCCTGCTGAAAGGCCGGGAGGTAGGCCGCGTTCAGGATCGATCCCATCAGGCCCAGGATCAGTGTGCCGCCAATCGAGCGGAAAAAGATCAGCGCCGAAGTTGCCTGACCGATCCGGCGCGGCATCGCGTTCTGCACGATCAACGTGTAGAGCGACATGCCGAAGCCCAGCCCCGCGCCTAGCACGATCATTGCTAGCGTCACCTGTCCCTCGTTCGCGCCTGCGTTGAGCAGCACCAGCAGCGCCTCTCCGCCCAGGCTGACAACAAGGCCGGTGATGGCGATCCATTTGTATTTGCCCAGCCGCGAGACAAGTTGCCCGGCGAGAATGCTGGTGACGACCGAAGCCAGCATCATCGGCGTCATCAGCAGCCCGCTATTGGTCGCCGATTGCCCGATCACGCCCTGGACGAAGAGCGGGATAAAGAAGACACTGCCGTAGAGGGCCATGCTCGTCACGGTCGTGATAATCGTTGAGATGGCGAAGATGCGATTCTTGAACAGGCCCGGCGCAAGGATCGGTTCACCGCCGTGTCCCGCGAGGCGCGATTCGTAGAAGATGAAGCCAACAAGCACGGCCACGGCGAAGACGAGCAGGCCGATGATGGGCAGCGAGAACCAGGGATATTGCGAGCCACCCCAGGAGAAGGCCAGCAGCAGCGGCAACGTTCCGATAATCAGCAGTGCGGCCCCACGATAGTCCACACCAGATCGTGCCACACCTGATTGGATTGCAGGCATGGTAAAGATCAGCACGAGCAGCGCGATCAGGCCGATGGGGATGTTAACGTAAAAGATCCCGTGCCACGATGCATACTCGGTCAGCCAGCCGCCGATTAGCGGCCCGACGATCGAAGAGATGCCAAAGACGCCGCCCGTCACGCCCTGCCACTTGCCGCGCTCACGGGGCGTAAAGAGGTCGCCCACCACGGTCGGGGCCAGAGACATCAGCGAACCGGCTCCGAGACCTTGTAGAGCGCGAAAGCCGATCATCTGATTCATGGTCTGTGAGAGGCCGGAGAGCGCGGAGCCAACCAGGAAGAGGACGATGCCAAATATCAGAATCGGTTTGCGCCCGATCTGATCCGATAGTTTGCCGTAAATAGGAACAGCGATCGTAGAGGTGAGCATATAGGCGGTGGAGACCCAGGCATAACGATCAAATCCTTGCAAATCGGCGATGATGCGCGGCATAGCGGTCGAGACGATCGTTGAATCCAGCGAGGCCAGCAGCATCACCAGCAAAATGCCGATCATAGTGACGACCTTCTCACGATTGGTGTAGAGCGGCATGACTAACTGGGCGGAATTGGTCACATCGTCACGCGGCTCTGTAAGCGTTGAGCGCTGGCCCATGATCATCTCTCTTTCTCTATAGATTGGTAGCACTTTTTCCTTCTCTACCAGCACGCCCGAAACGCCCTGTTTGTGACAGCCCCTTGCCAGTTTTGCCCGCAACGATCAGAATAGATAATAGTGGTAGCGACAATGCCTTGCGCTTGTCGTGTTTTTAAGAAGGAGCATGTTATGTGTCGAAATATCAAACCGCTGTTTCATTTTGAGCCAGGGGCCACTGATGAGGAGATCCACGCCGCAGCACTACAATTTGTCAGAAAGATCAGCGGCATCAACAGACCATCGCGGGCGAACGAGGCGACGTTTAATCAAGCGGTCGATGAAATTACCAGAATTTCGGCCCAACTGCTTAATGAACTGGAATCGAGTGCGCCGCTGAAGAATCGGCAGGAAGAGGAGTTGCGTGCAAAGGAGCGGTCGGCACGTCGCTTTGGCGCTACGCCTCGTTGAGGGGCAGCTCGAAAGAGAGGGTCGAGCCAATCCCTTCGTGGCTCTCGGCCCAGATATGGCCGCCGTGATGGGTGACGATCTCCTTTGCCAGATAGAGGCCGATGCCAAAGCCGCCAATGGCCGGGTTCAGCCTGGGAGCGCGATGGAAGCGCTTGAAGATATGCGGCAGTTCGCTTTCTGCGATGCCGATGCCGTGATCCTTCACCTGGATCAGCACCGACCGGCTTCTGCGCGGCGTGTAATGCACCTCGACCGCAATCCCGTCACCCGGCATGCTATATTTAATGGCATTATTAATTAAATTGTGCAAAACCTGGACAATACGCTCTTCGTCAAAGGTTGCCATCAGCCTGTCGTCCCGCTCCAGCCCGTCAAGCACCAGATCGATCGGACGTTTCGAGGTGACGATCTGGCTCTCGATCACGCGCATAATCGTCGCCAGCAGATCGTGGCGGGCAAACTGCATCGTAAATTGGGCATGCTCGATGCGCGAAATATTGAGCATATCCTCAATGAGATGGTTGAGTTGCTCGCTCTGTTCCATGATATTCGTGGCAGCGGTATTGAGGAAGGGATCGCCAAACTCTTCCTGCTGCACATGTATTTGCAGCATTTCAGCATAGCCCTGAATAATAGTCAGCGGGGTGCGTAGTTCGTGATTAATGACGGAAAAGAACTCGTTTTTATGTTGTTCCAGACTTTTCTGGATCGTCACATCCTGAAAGACAATCGCGATCTCCTGCACAATCCCCTTGACCGTATGGGTGCGTAGCTGAGCGCTGGACATCAGAGCGACCACTGCGTTCTCCTCCGACTGCATAATCAGCGTCTCCTCACAATTGAGCTGCTCGCCGGCCAGGGCGCGGACCACGGCGAAGTTCCAGGGCGTGATGGGATGGCCATAGAAGCGGGTCGGATAGGGGATGCGAGCCGCCGGATGGCGATGAACCAGCGTGTCATGTAGTTCGGCGTGAGGCGTTCCGAGGATCTCAGCGGCGGCTGGATTGGCATAGATAATGCTGCCGGTGATGGCATTGATAATCATTACGCCTTCGGGCAATTGCTCCAGCAGCGTGTGCAGATAGGCGCGTTCATTCTCGACGGCGGCGTGCAGGCGAGCCTGGGAGAGTGCGGAGGCGATATGTGTGCTGCTCGCTTTGAGCGCCAGCACCTCGGGTCCATTGGCCTCGATGGTATAGGCAAAAAAAGCGGTCAAAGCCCCCTCAAACTGATCGTTGAACCAGAGCGGAACACTGATGAAGCCGCGCGTGTTATCGGGGAGCGGGAAACCGTGTTGTCGCATGGTCAGGAGCGTGCCGTCTTGTTGCAGGTCGCCGATTGTGATCGGTTCATCTTCAAATGGCAATGCGCGAGTGAACGTCATACGCTCGTAGGGGATGTAGCGCACGGCATCGGCGAGTTCGCGATAATTGTGCGAGGTATACAAACTCAACAAATGGAGCGAGCGCGTCGTGGAATCTGCCATATGCAGGCAGACGGCCAGCGTGGAGAAATGGGTCGAGATGGCGTCGGCGGCCACTTCACCCACGAAGCTGATATCGAGCGACTGGCGAATACTACGCGCGATCGTTTCGATGATCTCCAGCCACTTGTGTTCGGTCTGTAACTCCCGGTTGGCCTCGCTGAGGGCCGCCCGTTGCTGCTCCGCCTGACGCTGCGCCAGCACCTGTCGGGTCACCTCAGAGGCCGTCATCAGCAGGTAGGAGACCTGATCGCTGTCCTCGCAAATGGGATCAATCGAGAAGTCCCAGTATGTAGTCTCTTCGCCGCTGACTGAGAAGGCTTTCCGCTCACCATGATAGGCCACACCAGTTGTCGCGACCTGGCGCAAGAGGAAGATAAAATTGGCTCCATACCCCTCTGTTTCGCCTTCCCACTCGCTCAAGCAATGCCCGATGGCGTTTCCCCCCTGTAGCTCAGGTGCGAGGAAATGCTCTATTGCCTGGAGATATTGCGCATTTGCATCAATGAGACAAAGATTGTGGGCATCATAGAGGGCAACACGTACCGGCATATGATCCAGCATAATATGCGCATGAGAGTATTTTTGAATTGCAATGTCGTTACCCATATTCCGCTTCTGACAAACCTCATCTTTCACAAACTCAGCGCGAAATAATAATTGCTCTAGAGATGACAGTGCTATTTCCTATTTTGGCACGTACTAGAGTCGCACATCTCAAGGTAATTTGTCAAGAATAGACGTGTGTCGATGGTACTCCCTCCATTATAGACTATTTGTTCTTACCCATGTGTGATATTTCTCTCTTTTTTATTGCTTTTCAATCTTTGTCGGCTAAACTTCGTTCTATTGACTGATGGAGCAAATGAAAGTATAATCGGGGCAGATTTCGTGCTCTCACAAAAGCAGCTTACATACAATATAACGGATCTAAGGTAGCGAAGCCTGAGCGATCAGGTGAAAGCCAGCGGCTCAATACTCTCTGAGTGGCGAGTTGCGTGCTCACTGCCCCGTCTTGACGGGGTAAGGGCATCCGCAAGTTATGCCACCGCTGCTTTGACTTGCACGAAATTCACCCCAACCTCATCCCCATGTGTATTCAATACCTCAATACACAGGAATTTGCTATAAAAATACGACATTATCCTTTCACATATGTTATTATTAGAAGTAACGTCAGCCTATTCCGTATGTTGTTCTCAAGTATTGATACGTTTGCGCCAGATGAGGATCTGGTCAGACGTTCAAGGTATTCTCCAACCGGATACGCTTATCCTGCTATCGCTGTTTCTATTTATAGAAACTGATAGCACTGGTAATTCAATGTTGAATAGCGACAGGCCGCCATATAATGCGCGGCAGGAGGAAACCCTATGAGTGAAGTGACGAACCCCCCTCGTTCCACCTCAATCGTTCATGTCGCGTCAGCCAGCTTGATCGGCACCTCTATAGAGTGGTACGATTTTTTCATCTTTGGCACCGGGGCCGCGCTGGTTTTCCCTAAGCTCTTCTTCCCGACGCTCTCGCCTATTTCGGGCCAGCTGGCCTCCTTCCTGGTCTTCTGGGTGGGATTTCTTAGTCGGCCACTTGGCGGCATCATCTTTGGTCACTACGGCGATCGTATCGGGCGTAAGCGGATGCTGGTGCTGACAGTCCTGTTGATGGGTCTGGGAACCTTTCTGATCGGCGTGCTGCCTGGCTATGACACGATCGGTGTGCTGGCCCCGATTCTGCTGATTGTGTTGCGACTCTGCCAGGGTGTTGCGGTTGGCGGCGAGTGGGGTGGTGCGGTCCTGATGGCGACCGAGCATGCTCCTGCACACCAGCGCGGCTTCTATGGTAGTTGGCCTCAGATCGGTGTGCCGGTCGGCGTCATTCTCTCCTCGCTGCTCTTCAATGGGGTCGTGGCCTGGTTCCCCGGCGAGAGCCTGCTGAGCATTGGCTGGCGTATCCCCTTCCTGCTCAGCATTGTTCTGGTCGCGGTTGGCCTCTTTATCCGCATGCGTATCGAGGAGACGCCCGATTTCGAGCAGCTCAAGGCAGAAGAGGCAATCGATCCTATGCCGGTCATTTCTGTCTTGCGCCATAACTGGAAAAATGTGCTGCTGGCTGCTGGCGCTTTCTTTGTAAATAATGGCAGCTTTTACATCCTTATTACGTTCCTTGTGAGCTACGCCACTGGGATTCTCCACGTGCCAGCGAGCTATATCTTCAATGCCACGTTGATCGGTTCGGTTATCCTGCTGGTTGTGCTGCCGCTGGCGGGTGCCTGGACGGATCGCGTCGGACGCCTGCCGGTCTTTCTGGGTGGTGCGGTCATGATGGCGGTCGTGGCCTTCCCTCTGTTCTGGCTGGTGGATATGAGGTCGCCGCTGACCATCATTATCGGCGTCTGTCTGGGACAAATTGCCCTCGGCCTGATGTATGGTCCACAGGCGGCCTTCTTCAGCGAGCTGTTTGGAGCCAACGTGCGCTACAGTGGTGCCTCGCTCGGCTATCAGGGGGCCTCAATCCTTGCCGGTGGCCTTGCGCCGACGATTGCAACGTCGCTGCTCCTCTGGTCCGGCAACGCCTCATGGCCGATCGCTCTCTATATCGTCGTGATGTGCGTCATCACCTTCGTCTCGGTCTATCTGGCGGGCGAGACCAGACCAGTGGCCGCACCAGTTGCTAGCGAATCGGCGGGAGATTAAAACCGATAACCACGCTATAAATGCTCAATTGTCGTAGTACTCTGTCAAACGACATCGCGTGGTTTTTGAAAGTCCTTCTAGCGGTTTGGGAGGCTGGTTTCATCGCCTGCCAAAATCACGCGATGACGTTTGACAGAGTACTACGACAATCCGGGAGTTCGCTCATAGATATAGAAAACGTGGGGCAGCGTGTTTTTCTCGTCGAGCGTCCCATCTTGCCGTGATGTCAGGCGAAAGGCGTTGCGTTCCCATTCCGGGAAGAATGTGTCGCCCTCAGTTGTGTAATCGACCTCGGTAATGTAGAGGCGATCAGCCAGCGGGAGAAACAGGCGATAGATGCTTTCGCCGCCCAGCACGAACAGCTCGTCTTGCTCCGAGACAAGCGCCAGCGCCTCGTCTATGCTCCGCACAACCTCCGCGCCAGGGATCGTCAGGGTCGTGTCGTGAGAGAGCACGATGTTGCGCCGATTGGGTAGCGGACGGCCAATCGAGTCGAAGGTCTTGCGCCCCATCACGACGGTATGCCCGGTGGTGAGGTGTTTAACGTAGCGCATGTCGTTGGGCAAGCGCCAGGGGATCGCGCCATCTTTGCCGATGACGCGCCCATGAGCATAGGCCACAAGCAGGCCAATCATACTGCGATTGCTCCCTTGATATTCGGATGAGCTTGATAATTCAGGATTTTGATATCTCGAAAGGTGAAATCAAATAAAGAGCGTATTTCAGGATTCAGCTCCAGCGTGGGTAGGGGCAGCGTTTCGCGCGTCAGTTGGAGCTTGACCTGATCGATATGGTTGAGGTAGAGATGGGCGTCGCCGAGGGTGTGGACAAACTCGCCGGGCTGCAATCCCGTCACATGCGCGATCATATGGGTGAGCAGGGAGTAGCTGGCGATATTGAACGGCACACCGAGGAAGGTATCGGCGCTGCGCTGATACAGCTGGCAGGAGAGCCGCCCCTCTGCGACATAAAACTGAAAGAGGCAATGGCAGGGCGGCAGGGCCATCTCGTTCACCTCGACCGGGTTCCAGGCTGAGACGATCAGGCGGCGCGAACTGGGGTTGCGGCGAATCTCATCAACAACCTGGCTGATCTGATCAACCGTTTTCCCGTCGGCCCCACGAAACGAGCGCCATTGGTGTCCATAAATAGGGCCAAGATTCCCATCCGCATCGGCCCATTCATCCCAGATATGGACGTTATGCTCATGTAAATAGTTGATATTGGTATCGCCACGCAGGAACCAGAGCAGTTCATAAATAATGGAGCGGGTGTACAGCTTTTTGGTAGTGAGCAAGGGAAAGCCTGCGCTTAGATCAAAGCGCATCTGATGTCCGAAAACACTGATTGTTCCAGTTCCCGTGCGATCTTCCCTCTTTACCCCTTCCTCTAAGATACGCCGACAAAGATCCAAGTAGGCTTTCATAGCTTATCTTTCCCCTTTTTACATTTCTCTTTATTGACCCGCGTCAACGGCAAGAAATTATCGCGACGCGGAACATGCGCGACAGTTCGCCCCTTATTTTATCCCGATCGGTTCTCTTTGGGCAAGAGGGAGGGAGCGGAGAAAATCTCTTTAATCAAGAGGCTTTCATTCACCGTTTTTGGGCTATACAAAAAGAATAGGTAATCAGAGAAGAAAATAGAGAAAATACATATCTTATGAAAAGAGGTGAAAATATATGGAAACAATAACAATGAATGCAATTGATGTGGTGATCAGCTTTGATACAACGGGCAGCATGTATCCTGTGCTGACGCAGGTTCGTCGCAAAGTCAAAGAGGCGGTCAGGCGGCTGATGAACGAGCTGCCCGGTATTCATATTGGCATCATCGCGCATGGCGACTATTGCGATGAGGGCCATACCTATGTCACGCAGCATCTCGATCTGACCGCCGATACAGCTGCGATTACCGATTTTGTTGAGCATACCCAGGCGACGGGCGGCGGTGATGCTCCCGAATGCTACGAACTGGTGTTGCATGAGGCACAGGGTCTGGCGTGGCGTCCCGAGGCAACGCGCGTCTTTGTCTTGATCGGCGACGATGTGCCTCATCCCCCGGCTGCCAATCCCCAGCACCTCAACTGGAGAACTGAGGCTGCGGCGCTGACAACGCAGGGGATCACCGTCTATGCCGTGCAGGCGCTCAATCGTCGCCACGCCACGCCGTTCTATCGCGAGCTGGCTCATACCTCTGGCGGCTTCCATCTCAACCTGGATCAATTTGCTGAGATTACCGATATGCTCATGGCAATCTGCTACCGCCAGGACGGCGCCGATCTCAAGATTCAGCGCTACGAGCAAGAGGTGCAGCAGGCGGGGCGTATGAGCCGTTCGCTCCGGCGTGCTTTTGCCACCATGCAGGGACGCGATCTGACTGTGGAGGCCGGGCCAATCGATCTACGCGCCGTTCCCGCCGGACGTTTTCAGGCGCTGGAAGTTGATGAGTCGATGCCGATCCAGACCTTTGCCCAGCGCAACGGATTGATCTTTAAAGCGGGCAAGGGGTTTTACGAATTCACTAAAACTGAAACCATTCAGGCGCGTAAAGAGATTGTGTTGCAGCATCGCGAGACTGGCGACCTTTTTGCGGGCAACCAGGCACGCGTCATGCTTGGCCTGCCCCTCGACGAGAACGCACGCCTGCGCCCGACCCATCTGGAAGAATATCGCGTCTTTGTTCAGAGCACCTCTTATAATCGCAAGCTGGTTGCCCGCACGCGCTTCCTCTACGAGATTGCTGACTACGATCCCAGCGACACCTCAACCCCCGCCTCACTATGATAAGTGTTTACAAACCCTCCCCGTTTCGTAGCCGCGCGACTTTATCGCGCATCTTCGCACAGGCGCGACGCGCATCTTCGCACAGGCGCGACGCGCATCTTCGCACAGGCGCGACGCGCATCTTCGCACAGGCGCGACGCGCATCTTCGCACAGGCGCGACA
>JAICIM010000416.1 GCA_025928885.1 Ktedonobacteraceae bacterium
GACTTTATCGCGCTTTTGGAACAATTCATGTACATAACAACAAGCGCGATAAAGTCGCGCGGCTACGACCATCCCTTCGTGTTTTGTAACATCCTTGCTGTTCCTCGCGTTGAGTCTCGAAATTAGAATTGGGCAGGTTCGGAGCTATTTCCAGTATTGGGACCGCGTTGCAGGCGCTCGATGATATCTTTTAATCTTCGCATCTCCAGCGCGTGTTGATTGCGCATCTTTTCCATCTCCACCTCTACCTCCATCTGCATCTGCTCCATACGGTCCTTCATATGCAAGATCGCCTCGACGCCCGCAAGATTGACGCCCAGATCGTGCATCAAACGGCGAATCTGCATCACGCGTTCGATGTCACTATCTGAATAGAGGCGTGGACTATGCGGACTGCTGCCCTTACGCGCTGGCTCGATGAGGCCCAGGCGTTCGTAATGACGCAGTGTTTGTTCGTGTACTTGCGCTCTGTGGGCTGCCACGCTGATGATATACCACGCGCCATCGCCCTTCTCAGACATAATCAGACTCTCCTCTTATGAATGGACTTCGACGTTGCGGCTACGCGCCAGCTCTTCAAACAATTCTCGCTCTTTCGCTGAAAGATGCATCGGCAGGACAACTTTCACTCGTGCGTAGAGGTTGCCGTTCCCCTCTCCACGCAGGCGCGGCATGCCCTTTCCGGCCAGACGAAAGGCGCGATTGTTCTGCGTCTCCGCTGGAATGGTCAGGATCAACTTGCGACCATCCGGTGTGGGAACCGGGACCTCGCCGCCCAGCATCGCTTTGACCAGTTCAACGTCGATATCAACGTTGAGATCGTCGCTCTTGCGCTCAAACGTGGGATCGGGCTTGACGCTGATGACCAGGAACAGGTCGCCACGCGGTCCACCACCGATGCCGGGTTGACCTTCACCAGCGACGCGAATCTTCGAGCCATTGTCAACGCCAGCCGGGATCTTCACCTGGATGCGCTTGTTGCGCGGGAGAACGCCCTGACCGCCACACGTTGAGCAAGTTTTGTTGTTCACTTCCCCGGTGCCTTTACAGGTCGGGCAGACCTCAGTTGACTGAATATTGAAGGTGCGCGATCCGCCAACATAGGCTTCCTGCAATGTCACCTCGACGGGTTGCTCGATATTGTCGCCAGCTCTCCGGCGAATATCGCCAGCACCGCCGCGTACGCCTCCTCCCATGCCGCCCGTTTGAGGGCTACGCCCGAACAGCGCCTCGAAGAAGTCGGAGAAGCCGGAGTTGGGGTCGAAGTCGAAGGGGGAACCTGCTGTGCGTCCACCACCGTTGTAGGTGTAGGGATTGCTGCGTGAGCGTGAGAAGCTCGGACCAAACTGTTCCTGCCAGTTCGGACCCAACGTGTCGTACTTGCGCCGCTTTTCAGGGTCGGAAAGCACCTCGTACGCTTCGTTGATCTCTTTAAACTTTTCCTCGGATTTCTTGTCGCCGGGATTGACATCGGGATGATATTTGCGGGCCAGCTTGCGAAAGGCCTTCTTGATTTCATCCGCGCTAGCCCCACGCGCGACACCGAGCGTTTTATAATAATCCTTATAATCCATAATTTCTTCTTGTCTCTCTCCACTGGAAAAATGCCTGAGTGCGTACAAGTATTCGCTCTCTCAGGCATTTTCCCACTAGCTTTGCTCGTATGCGCACCCTGTCTATCTCAGCTATTTATTGGTGCCGGGATTGTTTCCCATACTCACTTTGACGCGTGCGGGGCGCAACGTCTCTTCGCCAAGCGTATAGCCCTTTCGCGCCTCCTCAACGATCGTGCCTTCGGGCTGGTCGCTGCTTTCGACCGCTTCGATGGCTTCATGAATGTAGGGATTAAAGGTTTCGCCCACAGTCGCGACCGGGGAGAGTCCTTCACTACGCAATACTTCGTTCATCTGCCAGTGCAGCATGCGCAACGTCTGTTGCAACTGTGCTTTATCCAGCGTATCCTGATAGACCAGCGCTCTCTCCACGTTATCCATGACATCAAGTAGTTTATGGAAAAGCGCCTTCTTCTGATTCAAAACACGATCAGCCAGCACGCGCTCCTGTCGCTTGCGGAAGTTGTCTTGCTCGGCCCTTTCGCGCAGATACTTGTTCCAATTTTCGGTGGCCTCCTGTTTGGCCTGGGCCAGTTGTGCTTCTAACTCTGCAATGCGTGCGGCCTCTTCTGAAGGCGTGTTGTTATTCGCGTTTATATTCATATTGGTAGATTCAGACTGTTGATTGGATGCAGGAGTGGGCTGCTGCTCTGCTGACTTCTCCTGTGGCTCTTCCATAACAGTTGTCAACTCCTTAATGTTCTCTATTTTTCTCATCAATGATGAGATGATCCCCAAACTTTATTGCACCTTCATTATAAACTTTGAGTCACTTCCTGTCAAGTTTTGGGAAAGTTGGATGCCTATAACGGCACACTTTCTTATGCTATCCATCAATCATAGTCTCTCTAGTGAGGGGATGCAACTTCTTGAATAGATATAAGGAGAATCTGGCCTCTCGTAGCGATAATCCCTTACGGTTCTCGCGGGCAAATGAGGATATACGTGTGCTGCCTGCGACAAGCGCAAGGGATTATCGCTACAGGGTGGGTGCCTCACGAGTTATGGAGAGGCTTTCTTTCCCGTTTTCGGTGTCGCGGTTGGCGTGGCACCCTTGATAGGTGGGGCGTAGCGCGTCAGGTAGAAGAAGTCGCGCTGGTCCACGTTCAGGTATTCATAGCCGGTCCCCTGCATCTGCGGGTTGAGCTTGGTGATCGTCAACGTCCCTTTAGCGTCGCGTTGATAGAGGAAGGCGCGAACCCAGAAGGGATTGATGTCGGTCTCCATTGCTGTGATCGCACCAGCTGCCAGCAGCGCTTTTCCCAGCGTCTCCGGCACCAGCGCATTACCGGCTGCATAGACCAGATTCCCCTCGGCAGTGACGCCCAGGCCGGAACGCCAGGTGTATTCGCTGTTCAAGATGGTGCCTCCCCAGGCTGCTCCATCCTTTGTGAGAGGGTTAATGACCCCTTTGTCGATCAGCAGCGAGGCGTTTTGTCTCCAGGCGATGAGATCTTTGTTGTCGCTTATCAGTTGCGGATCAATGCCCCAGCTGCCCAGCAGCAACTTCCCCTCACGCGTCACCGCTATCGTGGCGGCCTTTGGCTGTGGCGGCACATAGACGACACCATTGGTCATCAATCCATATGCTCCATCTGCATATTTGAATCCGCCGTTCAGCGCGGCCAGCAAGGTGTTGTCCTTCAGATCTTCCTGGGGAATAATGCCTGCGCCGTGTTTCCTGAGCGGCCCCCCCGGCTCTTGCGTTCCTGAGACGATGTGTAAATGTGAAAAACGCGTATCGAACTGTAAAAGCGTCACAATAGCATAGGGATAGGCCGGATCGGGGCGAATAAAGGCGCGGGCGCTCAGCGGCAGGTAGTTATAGGAACCGGGGGCCTGTTCCAGCACGTTCCAGGTTCCCTCGCCATCGAGCGCTGGCGAGACGATCGGTTGCATCGTAGAGAGAGGCATCGGCTTCATTGTGGACCAGGCCGGGGGCGTCGGAGTTGGACTTGGCCTTACCGCCGTCGGGGTCAGTTTCCAGGGGGAGTTGACGTGCTGGCCGCTGGCCTGGAATTGCCATTGCTGCACCTTGTTCTGAGTGTTGAGATACCACGCCTCGATTTGCGCGGTGGCGACCGGGCCGACGATGGCGCGGAACGTATCGGCTGCCCACGCGCCCACCGTGCCATTGCCCAGACCTAGCACCAGTACGACGATCACGATGATGCTGCATGCCGCAAACCAGATTGGTACGCGCTTCTTGCGATCTTTCTGCTGCTTTTGAGGCTGAGGGAGAGCAGGCGTCACGAGTTGCGCTGCTTGAGCGATCGGCACATGTTGTTCGGTTTGCGGCATCGCCCACGCTGATGAAATCGGTCCATCCTGCATGACAGCGGCTTGCTGCCCCATTTGTGGCGCTCCCCATGAACCGGGGGCCTGTTTTGCAGCCAGATCTTGCTCAATCTGTAACATGGCCCAGGCAGCTGAAGTCACGTCTTGTGGAGGTGGCGCGATATTGGAGCCAGCGGAGAATAGCCCGGAGGTGTGTTGCCTCGGTGCTGGCTTCGCCCATGCTGATGATGTCGGTTCGACTGGTGTGAATACGGCGTCGGATTTGTTGGTCTGGGGATCGATAAAAAATGGTGGTGGCGACCATTTTGGCGTCGCCGGTTCAGGGATGACCACCGCAGTTTTTAACGTGTTGAGTTGCGTCAGATCAGCCTGTTCTCCTATCACAGAGCGAGACAAAGGCATTGATATCTCAGGAGGAGCGGCTGGCTCATTATCTGGGATCAGCGGCAATGGTTGCATAAACTGTCGCCGAAAAGGTGTACGCTGCTCTTTACTCATTTATCTATCATGTACATCATGAGCTGAATGTTCTCATGCCTTTCACGTATCTATACGTTTCGATCCGTAGAGCGTAACCAGACCATGCAGGGAGTAGGATTTTAGTAGGGGCATGGTTGTGTTTTTATTGTGATTTCTTAACCCGGATAACACTGGCCACGACATCGCTTTCCAGTTCCCTCATGAGGTATGATAAAGGGGAAAAAGATGATCTGTGTCTTTCAACGATGAAGGAGACTCACTATGGGTATGATACATGGCGGCTGGCTGGTCGCGAAGGCGCTCAAAAAAGAGGGCGTCGAGGTCGTATTTACGCTCAGCGGCGGTCATATTGCCGCGATTTACGATGGCTGTGTCAGAGAAGGGATTCGTGTTGTTGATACGCGCCATGAGCAGGCCGCCGTTCACGCCGCTGAAGGCTGGGCCAAATGCACCCGCAAACCCGGTGTGGCGCTCCTCACGGCAGGTCCAGGCGTGACCGATGGCGTGACGGGCGTTGCCAATGCGTATCTCGCCGGTAGCCCGCTGCTGGTGATTGGCGGAGCGGCTCCGCTTGGCCTGTGGGATCGTGGTGCTCTGCAAGAGATGAACCAGATCGATCTGCTCCGTCCCATCACGAAATGGGCGCGGACGGTGCATGAAACGTCGCGATTGGCAGAATATACCGCGATGGCGTTTCGGCAAATGCTCAGCGGTAAGCCCGGCCCGGTCTTTCTTGAGATCCCGATGGATATCCTCAACAATTTCGCCGATACCGAGACCTATTTTGAACCCGGCGTACCCTCATATTATCGTCCCGCCACCCGCAGTGCTCCCGACCCCGATCAAGTCGTCAAGGCTGCCGCGTTGCTAGAGCAGGAACAACGGCCCGTGATTATGGCGGGAACGGCGGTCTGGTGGTGCGATGCCGCCGAGCCGCTGCGTCAGCTGGCGGAACGACTGCAAGCGCCAGTGTTCCTCAACGGTGCCGGGCGCGGCTGCCTGCCTCTCACGCATCCCCTATATTTCACCGCCGCTCGTCGCAAGGCACTGGAGGGGGCCGATACGATTCTGGCAATTGGCACCCGGATGGATTTTCGTCTCAATCATGGTCAACCCCCACTGATCCCGGCAGAGGCGCGGGTGATCTGGCTGGATCTGGCGGGCGAAGATATCGGCGTCAATCGCGGTGCGGCGGTCGGTCTGGTCGGCGATGTGGGCCTGAGCATGGCACAGTTGACCGAAGCAACCCGGCAACTTGATACAAACGAATGGTTGGCTTATGTGCAGGCTGAAGAGCAGAAGGCGCTGGAACGCGAAAGCGCCGCTCTGAACGCCGATACCGTGCCGATCCATCCGATGCGCCTCTGCCGCGAGATTCGCGATTTTATCGACGATGAGACCACCGTGATTGGCGATGGCGGCGATATTGTGAGCTACGGCGCACGCGTGATCAGCGTCACTCGTCCTGGTTACTGGCTCGACGCGGGGCCGATGGGTTGTCTGGGAACCGGGACGGGTTATGCGATGGCGGCCCAACTGGCGCGTCCCGGCAAGAAGGTGCTGATCCTGCACGGCGATGGTGCATTTGGCCTCAACGGGATGGAGTTTGAAAGTATGGTGCGGCAACAGTTGCCAGTCGTTTCTATTATCGGCAACGATGGAGCCTGGGGGCAGATCAAACATCCACAAAAGGCGATCATTGGGCATAGCACCGCTGCCGAGCTTGCGCCGGGTATCCGCTACGATAAGATGGTCGAGGCGCTTGGTGGTTATGGCGAACTGGTTGATAGCCCCGAAGAGATTCGTCCGGCCCTCGAACGCGCCTTTGCCTCGGGACGCCCCGCCTGCATCAATGTGCTGATCGATTCCAACAAACCCTATGGCCGCTCAACCAACGTCGCGGTATAAACAATTCCTGGTAGCGACAATTCCTTGCGGTTGTCGCGGGTTATACACGGATATTGAATATTTGCCGCGACAACCGCAAAGAATTTTAGCTAA
>JAICIM010000507.1 GCA_025928885.1 Ktedonobacteraceae bacterium
CGGCTGCTTTTGTCTGATTCACCAGTCGTGCCGTTTCAGCAGGCACACGATAAAACTCTTCATATGGCGGCTCGTGGTTTTCAAGGCTTGCAACTCCGGTATGCAGAAGGAGAGGGGCGATCTGGACGCTCTGTGCCACCAGCTGAGTAATCAAGTCTGCAGTGAAAGCTCGTCCAGCCGACGGCATTTCCGCGCTGCCCACCTCTGTAGCGTATACCGTCTGGTAATACTCCAGCGGCCACTGATCCTTCACATAGCCATAACGAATTGGAAAGCCATAGCGCATCAGGTACGCTTGTAGGACAGGTTCCGCAGTCGAAAGCTGCAAGGTTGCCAGCCAGAGGCGCGAGGGTGACAGCTTGGTATCGGTGAGGAGATAAGGGCGGTGCAGCGTCACCTGTGCGCCACCCTCAAGCTGTAGCACCTCTCCTGGCCTTGCACCGTAAAACGGCTTTGTCGTGTGTTTATGATATGAGCGCAGTTCGACCGTCCACAAATCAGCCGGGAGGTGCGTTGAGAGATGGAGTTCTAACAGTGTGTCATCTGAGCAGGTTGCATGCAGCGCCGCATTCATGGTCCCGCTGGTATTGATGACGAGCAGGTCGCCAGCATCGAGAAACTGCCCGATCTGGCGAAACTGCGTGTGTACTATCTGGTTTGTGGATTGCTGCGAAACCAGCAAGCGTACTTCATCGCGAGCGAGTCCGCGTGCCTCTGGTGGCGCATCAGCTTCAAGCTCCGGTGGTAAGATAAAATCGAGCAGGCCATCGTGATTCATGACTATTTGATCCACTGGGACATCGTTTTTTGAGCTAATGAACTGCAACGCTGGACTATTGAAAAACTTGATCATAGCTATTCCTCTGGTATCAGAGCGTGGGCGGAATAGCGCCCGCTCGGGTGGTTTCCGGTAATGAGAGCGTAGAGTCCTGGCACGCTCTCTTCTGGCAACGGTCGGTCGCTGATATCTTCCCCTGGAAATGCTTCCTGATGCATCTGCGTCCGCATATCCCCCGGATCAACCCAATAGACGCGCCAGTCTTCTTGTTCGGCGGCCAGAATGTGCGAAAGCTGTTCAAGGGCAGCTTTGCTGGAACCATAGCCACCCCAGCCTGGATATGCCTCAACGCCTGCATCGCTGGTAATATTGATGATGCGAGCACCGGCTTGCAGATAGGGCCGTAGCGCTTGAATGAGGGCCAGGGGCGCAAGGATGTTGGTACGGTAGACCTGTTCGAGGACCGCGAGTGGATAGTCGAGCAAGAAAGGTTGCGGACTCGGGCCAAGCACGCTGGCATTGTTCACCAGCAGATCAAGCTGTCCGTGTTGCGCAACGGTGTGAGCAAGCGCCGCGCGATGAGTTGGATCGGTGATATCGCCCGCAATCGTTTCAACATGTGTCCATTGGGCAAGCTCTGCACGGGCATCTTGTAGGGCCGCTTCTCCACGCGCATCAATCACGAGCTGCCAGCCGCGCCGGGCCAGATCGCGGGCCAGTGCCAGCCCCAGCCCCCGTGAAGCGCCGCTGATAAGGGCGAGGGGCTGATGTGAGGAGGTATCATGTATAGCCATCTGGATTCTTCCTTTCTTCTTTTACCAGGAGAGTGTCTTGCTTGTCTTTAACTATAGTCGAAAGATGAGGAGATGAGATCGCACAAGAGGACAGGGTTGGCCCTGCTCTTTTGATCAGGGCGGTGAAGAGATTTTCAAAAAGCGTCGGCGAGATGGTAGGATAAAGGTGAGAGATATGATGAGGAGATCGATAGAGCGCTGGAACATGACGTTTTGAGAAGGAGAATTGCTATCTATGCATGATTTGCTCGGTCGGCGGCTCGGCAATTATCGTCTGGTGCGCCTGCTCGGATACGGCGGCTTCGCTGATGTGTATCTGGGAGAGCACATTCACCTCGGTACACAGGCTGCGCTGAAAGTTCTGCGAGCACGCCTGGAGAGCGAAGAGCAGGAACGCTTTCTTCAGGAAGGCCGGACCGCCGCTCACCTCTCGCATCCCTCTATTGTACGCGTTCTCGACTTTGGGATTGAGGAAACGGTCCCTTTTCTCGTCATGGAGTATGCTCCTCATGGCACATTACGGCAACGCATTCCGCAGGGAACACGCCTTTCAATTCAGGAAATACTGCCACTGGTGAGGCAGCTCTCTTCTGCTCTACACTATGCGCATGAGCAAGGTGTGATTCATCGCGATGTAAAACCGGCGAATATGCTCCTCAACCAGCGTGATGAGGTGCTGTTGAGCGATTTTGGGATTGCCGCCATTGCTCAGAGCGTTCACGGTCTCAACGGAAAAGAGGTGACCGGGACCGCTGCCTATATGTCGCCAGAGCAGATTCAAGGTCGCGCTCTGCCCGCAAGCGATCAATACTCTCTGGGCGTTGTGTTGTATGAATGGCTGACAGGAGATTGGCCGTTTCATGGATCTTTTACTGAGATATGTAGCCAGCATCTGACGGCCACTCCTCCCCCGCTGCATGAAAAACGGCCCGATATCCCCGTTGCCGTTGCAACTGTGGTGGAGCGAGCACTCGCCAAAGATCCCGAGCAGCGCTTTGTCAGTATGCAGGCATTTTCCGACGCCTTTGCAGAGGCATATGGCAATGAAATAGCGGCACCAGATGAGGATGAGGTGACGCTGCGGCGTTCGCTGCTCACAGACCCTACGCTCTATGCTGATGAGGGGAGCCGGGGAGCTTCCTCCCTGCCGCCGACGATGGATGCTCCGGTTGGTGGAGCATCAGTCGGCATTCCATCACTTCCTGTCGTGCTATCTGGAAAGAAGACAGGGGTTTCGCGGCGGAAGGTTATCATAGGGGCAGGCGTTGCGCTGACCGGGGCAGCGGCGATCGGGGGCGCAACCTGGTTTTTGCTGGCTCATGCCACCTCGCATGATGCATCCGAACAATTTACCGCGCCTCCATCGCCTACGCCCGCCTCTACCCGTGTTCCATCAGTCGGTACAACAGTTTTTACCTATCGACAACACTCTGAATCGGTCTTATCGCTGGCGTGGTCGCCCAATGGACAGTATATCGTTTCAGGAAGCGCTGATACCACCGCCCGGGTCTGGAAGACGACGAAAGATGAGACGCTTTATACCTATCGTGGACATGCCGGTTTGCTGAACTCTATATTCAGCGTGAGTTGGGAGCGTAATGGCAAGGCGATTGCGTCGGGGAGTTCAGATCAAACCGTTCAGATCTGGGAAGCCGCAACGGGCAATCGGCTTACATTGTATCAGGGGCATGCTGCTCGCGTGCTCTCGGTGGCCTGGTCGCCTCAAACAACCTCCATCGCCTCGGCGGGCGCTGACAAAACTGTGCAGGTCTGGGACGCTTTTACGGGCAAGATCGGGGCTGTCTATCATGGACACACAGATTCCGTCTATGCGGTGGTGTGGTCGCCGGATGGAACGCTGATCGCGTCGGGTAGCGCTGACAAAACGGTACATGTCTGGGAGGCGGAGACGCAGCAAGTTGTGGCCCACTATCAGCATACAGATGCGGTCTATGCAGTAGCCTGGTCGCCGGACGGTACCCTGCTTGCCTCTGCCGGGGCCGATCAAAGGATACAGATCTGGGATGCGCGTACAGCCACGCAACAGACGACGTTGTTTATCTCCACAGAATTAACCGCAGCGATCACGGCGCTCTCCTGGTCTGCTGATGGAAAACGCATAGCGTCTGCCTGTACGGATGCAACAGTCAGCTTATGGGATGTAGAAGCCGGCAAACTGGTCTATACCTACAAAGAACATGCCGCCCCGGTCTATACCGTTGCCTGGGTGCCAGACGGCCCATATCTGGCATCAGGCAGCGCTGATAGAACGGTTAGAATCTGGCGAGGAAGATAACTTGCCGTAATTTGAAACAATAAAAAACGATCTACATCTTTTGGTGTCTCCCTATCTATCCTCTGAAAAAGATAGTAACGAGCCAATCACTAGTTTTATACTTTTGTACTACTTTTTAATTTTGCGTTGACAGTAGAGTAGTGAATACGGTATATAGTTTGGGTTCACCGTGTATCATCATAGATCGATGAAGTTAGATATGCGGCTTGTTTCACAAAAAGATGCAGCATTTAGATAGGAGGGGGAAATGGTTACAAGAGGAGAAGATATAATGAGTACTCGTCCGAAAGTCCTGACGATACATAATAATGCCTCTACCTGTCTTTTTATCGCTTCAACCCTTCAGCAAGCGGGTTATGAAGTGGAGATTGCGCTGACGGGACAGGAGGGGTTTGCGAAGATCATAAATTGGCGTCCCCAGTGTTTGATTGTAGATGTGCTTTTGCCAGATATGAGCGGCTACGCAATTTGTCGGCGTGTCCGCCAGAGCCTTCCCGAAGAAACGATGCGTATTTCCCTCATGAGTTCGCAGGAAGCGACTCTTGATCAGAGCTATGGTATACGGCAGGGAGCAGACCACTATCTGTCGCAGCCCTTGACCGCTGAGGTGCTGCTGCAGGAGACCTGGGAACTGCTTCCTGACGATCTGCGTAGTGTCGTGTCCAGTCCTTTGCCGGTGCCATCCCAACCGGTACTCGCTTTTCAGGAGTTGCTCGATTTCACTCCACAGCGGTTGCCCGATCATGGCTTGATGCGTGTCAGTAATCCCTTTGCTGATCAAGGCTCCTTGAAACATAAGCAGGTCCGTCGCCTCTATCTGGCTATCAATGGGAAGAAAACAGTCACTGAGCTTGCTGTAGCCAGCAGGATAGAGCCAGAAGAGACGGCCCGATACCTCGCTATACTGCTCAAAGAAGGTCGTATCCAGGTACGCGACGCAGCCGGGGAAGCGGTTAATGAGGCACTGTTTTTTTCTGCTCTTGAACATGAATGATGCGTATGAAAGGCTATGTCCGTTGATGTTGCTTATAGCATCGTTAACGGACATAGCCTTTTCGCAATCGGTACATTTCCATCCTGGGCAGGTTTACTGGTGATAGTGTTGGAAGAATTCCCAAATTACCTGGCTGGCATCCAGATGGGTTTGGGCGCTGGCAGGCTGGACCGGCTCGCCGCTCCCAGGCCAGGTATGAACCCCGCCCTCGATGGTGTAGAGCACGACATCGGTGTTCTCTTTGCATGAACTATATGCTGTGCGCAAGACCGAGGAGCCGTCATTGGTTGCTGGCAGGGCATCCGTTGTGACGGGCGCGGTAGTGCAGGTATCGTGATCCACCCATTGTTGGATAGTGTCTGCTGTCGAAAGATTAACACCTTGATCGCCATCGACTTCGCCC
>JAICIM010000708.1 GCA_025928885.1 Ktedonobacteraceae bacterium
CCACTTGTCTGTTTTTTTTTGTTGTGTTTTTTCCCCCCCCCTATACCTCAACACCAACCCCCCCGGCCCACCACCCCCCCCGCGACTACGACATCCCAGAATCAATTGGTTAACTTTCATCATTAGAAAGGCATCACTTATCATGCAGCAAATACAGGTGGGAGCAACGCAGCAGAGCGCATACCAGCATCATCAGTATCCCGATCAGCGGGGGCGCTTCGGTCCGTTCGGAGGCAAGTTTGTACCCGAAAGCCTGATGCCAGCACTGGCAGAGGTCGAGGCGGCCTATGAAGAGGCGCTTTTAGACCCCACGTTTCACCAGGAACTCCGCGAATATCAGCGCAACTATGTTGGCCGCCCAACGGCGCTCACCTACGTACCGCGCTTTTCACAACTGGTCGCCCCCGACGTGAAAGTCTATCTCAAGCGTGAAGATCTTGCCCACACGGGAGCGCATAAGATCAACAACGCGCTCGGGCAGGGGCTACTGGCAAAACGCATGGGCAAGACGCGCATCATTGCCGAGACGGGGGCCGGTCAGCATGGCGTTGCCACCGCGACGGTCTGCGCCCTGCTCGGCCTGCAATGCATCATCTATATGGGCGAGATCGATATCGCACGCCAATCGCTCAATGTGTTTCGTATGAAGCTGCTGGGAGCCGAGGTGCGCTCGGTCACGAGTGGTTCACGCACGCTCAAAGATGCCATCAACGAGGCCATCCGCGACTGGGTAACCAACGTCGAAACCACCTTCTATCTGTTCGGAACCGCCGCCGGTCCTCACCCCTATCCACGCATTGTGCGCGATTTCCAGTCGGTCATCGGCACTGAGGCACGCGAAGAGATCATGCGGCGCGAGGGGCGGCTCCCCGATATGGTCTTTGCCTGCATCGGCGGCGGCAGCAATGCCATCGGCATCTTCTATCCACTGGCAGACGCGCCCGAGGTCAAACTGATCGGTGTGGAAGCTGCTGGCCTGGGCCTGGCAACCGGTCAGCATGCCGCATCGCTGGTGGCAGGCACGCCCGGGGTGCTGCATGGCACGCTTAGCTACCTGCTGCAAAACGGCGATGGGCAGATCCGCGAAACGCATAGCATCTCAGCCGGACTCGACTATCCCGGCGTTGGTCCCGAACACAGCTATCTCAAAGAGACGGGCCGCGCCACATATGTTGCCGCCGAAGATACCACCGCGCTCAAAGGCTTGCAGGCGCTCAGCCGCACCGAGGGGATCATCCCGGCCCTCGAATCCTCACATGCCCTGGGCTATGTGCTGGAGATGGGCGAGGCTGGCAAGATCCCCGCCGGTTCGCTGGTCCTGATCAACCTCTCCGGGCGCGGTGATAAAGACATGGGGACGGTCGCCCAGGCATTGAATGTTCAGCTATAAACGTGTTGCGATAGAAAGCGCATAAGGAGTACAAGAAGTACGATGAGTGCATTTCAGTATCATGCGGAGATCCTGGCCCGCTATCCCAACGTGGTTGGCGGCGTTATCCTGGCGCACGGCCTGACCAATAGCCCCACTTCAGAGCAGCTATTGAGCGCATATAGAGCGGAACAGCAGGCCACGCTCAAACGGCTGGGCGATACTCCGCTGAGCAAGCTGCCCTCTCTATCAGCGTGGCGAGGAGCTTTTCGCGCATTTGGCATCGAACCAACCCAATATCGCTGTGCCGCTGAAGCATTGTTGCGCCGGTTGACCAAAAAAGGTGACATTCCCAGCATCAATACGCTGGTCGATCTTGGTAACCTCGTGAGCATTCGCTATGCGCTCCCCATCGCCGTCGTCGATACACGGGCCGTCCAGGGGCCAATCACGGTCCACTTTGCGGATGGCAGCGAACGCTTCACCACGCTTGGTCAGACAGAGGTAGACCTGCCAGCACCGGGCGAGGTCATCTTTTCGGACGAGACCGGCATGGGCATCGCACGGCGCTGGTGCTGGCGACAGAGCGAGCAGAGCGCCGCCCAACTCGCTACAACCGATGCCATCATTACCGTTGAGGGCCACCACGCGGAAGCGCGTCAGGATATCGTCGCCGCCCTCACCGATCTGCAAACGCTGCTCGAAACGTACGCCGGGGGCCGCTTCCAGACGGATATACTGGACGCTCACAACCCGCGCATCTCAGACTGAGACGACAGGAGAAACATTATGGAACCAACAACTAGCCGTGTCATCAACGCACCGGCGACACGCATCACACAGGCCTTTGCACGCGCCAGAGAAGAGGGGCGCGGCGTCCTGATCCCCTATTTTATGTGCGGCTATCCCTCCGCAGAGCAGAGCGCCCGCATCATCGTCGCCGCCGCCGAAGGTGGAGCGGATCTCATCGAGCTGGGTATGCCCTTTAGCGATCCACTCGCCGATGGGGCCACCATCCAGCACGCCGGGCAGCTGGCGCTTGAACGGGGAATGTCGGTCAAGGGCTGCATGGAGATCGCACGTCAGGTCTCCGCACAAACAACGGTCCCGCTCATTTTCATGGGCTACTATAATCCCATTCTGGCCTATGGCGTCGAGCGTTTCTGCCAGGATGCCAGTACACACGGCGTCAGCGGGCTGATCATTCCCGATCTCCCGCCCGAAGAAGCAGAGCAGTTGCAACAGGCGGCGAAACAAAACGGGCTAGCCCTGATCTTCCTGATCCCACCCACAACGCCCGAAGAGCGCATCGAGCGGATCGCCGAGATGGTCGCCAGCGGCAACGGTGGCTTTATCTACTGCGTCGCGTTAAGCGGCGTCACGGGCGAACGCAAAGAACTACCGTCGCATTTGCAGGGGTTCATTGAGCGGATACGCACCCACACGCAGAAATATCAGATCCCGCTCGCCGTCGGCTTTGGTCTCTCCACGCCAGAGCATATCGCCACCGTCACCAGTTATGCCGATGGAGCCGCCGTCGGAAGTGCGCTGGTAACGTTGATCGACAGAAACGACGAAAAGACGCAGATTGACGCAGTAAGACAATACATCCAGAGTCTTTCGCAAAAGTAGTACGATATAGATATAGCATCTCAACAACTAAACAGGTACACTAACGAAAAGAGGAAATCTCATGTTTACGAGTTAGCGCATACTTGCCATCATCCCGTACAATAGAAGGCAACTTCTGTTCACTCATTTGAGAGGATGGAACAAGCATGCTATTTGAAAGGGGTAAGTTGC
>JAICIM010000426.1 GCA_025928885.1 Ktedonobacteraceae bacterium
ATCAGATAGCTGCCAGCAGGCAACAGCTTGAGCGTGTCGGCGTTGATGAGATGGCGCGTTTCCGGCGTCGATGGACAATGCAACGACACGACCTGTACGCGCGGCAACAACGCTTCAATAGATGGGCATAGCTCGACATTCAGGGCTGCGGCTCGCTCCTGACTTATGAAGGGATCATAGGCGAGTACTTTCATACCCAGCACCCGCGCAATGATCGCGACTCGGCTCCCGATGCGCCCCAATCCCAGTAGTCCAAGCACAGCCCCGGCGGTCTCCAGGCCGGGAGTCATCTCTGAAAGCGCCGGGAAGGGACGACCCGCCCGCAAGATACGATCACCAACCGCAACCTGCTTGCATAAGTTAAGCAGCAGCGCAATGGCGTGCTCGGCGGTCGATTCTGTCGGGCCGTCTGGCGTATTGACGACCAGAATACCACGCGCGGTCGCTGCATCCAGATCGATGCGATCCACGCCAATCCCAGCACGGGCCACGATGCGCAGCCGCTCACCAAGACGGTCCATCACCTCGCCAGTCACAAAGGTCGAGCCTCTCACCATGATGATATCCGCCTCCCCAGCCTCCTCGTACCACTCATCGGTGCTCTCTCGCAGCTTGCTCACCAGTACGGTCGCGCTCCCCTCAAGCAGCTCTAGCGCCTGAGACCGCAGCGGCGTACTCGTCCATAACAGTGCCATGAAATACCCGCTCCTTTCGCGTCTCAGCTACTGCTCACCACGTGCGATGCGTAGATTTTGTGTGGCGGCGCTTGCCATAATGCTGATATCGGTGACAACACACACCATCTGGAAGCCCTGACCCACACGAGCTGCCGCCGACGCACCATCGCCACACATAATGCCGGTCGCCACGTTATGCTCTCTGGCACTGGTTTTAATGCGTTCCAGCGCAGCCACAAATTCCGGCTCTGCACCCTCGTAGCTGGGCGGCAAGCCCAGCTGGGCATGCAGGTCGTTCGGTCCGACAAAGGCAATATCAACCCCTGGAACGGAGAGGATGCCATCAACGTTCTGAAGCCCCGGAGCACTCTCGATCTGCACCATCACCAGGATTTCATCGTTGGCGCTGCGGTTATATTCCGGTCGATTGGTTGTGCCAAAACCATAGGGAGCAAATGCGCCGCCGATGCTGCGATTGCCAGCAGGGGGATATTTGGCCGAATCAACGGCCCGCAGCGCCTCTTCACGCGTATTGACCATTGGCACGAGGATGCCCCATGCTCCGGCGTCCAAAGCCCACTTGAACCACTCAATGCTATTATAAGGAATACGCACGAACGGCGCACTGATGCCAGCGTCGGCGACAATGCCCACCATATCGGCCATGAGAGTCGGATTCTGTGCGCTATGCTCCATATCCACCAAGAGCCAATCAAAGCCAAGTCGCGCCATGACGCGGGCCGACGCTGTGCTGGGGATGCTTAACCAGGCTCCCAGTGATGGCTTTCCCTGCTTGATCTGCTCCTTCACGTGGTTTTTACGCATTGCGTGTCCTTTCTTTTGCTGCTTGCTGCACTGCGGTTGCGAGTGATAAGAGGGAGAAGACGTTTTCTTCTCCCTCTTCTATTATGGCATCCTCTCCTTTGCAAACGCAACTCTACCTGTTCAAGCAGGCGTACGGGTGCGCTCCACTCGGAAAGCAGGCAGGCAGAATGACCAGTACTCGCAGGGCAGTTGCGGGCTGGCATTGCTATATGTGACCCTGGTTCCCCGACCCACCAGGCAGGTCTCACCGGGCGCAACCACGAACTGCTGCTCATCGGCTTCGATCTGCAATTTGCCCTGTATCACGATCACCACTTCGTCAAATTCGGCCACCTGGGCAGGCTCCTGCCACGCGGGAGGAGCGAACATGTGTGCCAGGCTGAAAGCATCCTGCCCGGTATTCAACACGCCAAAATGCTCGTCAATGATCTTCCCATCCTCACGCGGGAAAATACGCCCCTGCTCGATCTTTTGCAACATAACCTTCTCACATTTCTATACATAATAAAAGCGACAATTAAACAGTTTTCAAGCGCTCAACCAGCAGCGGCTTCTGAATCTTGCCCAATGCGTTGCGGGGGAGTGCCGACACAAAGACGATCTGGCGCGGCTTTTTGTAGCTGGCAAGGCGTTCGCGGCAAAAAGCAATCAACTCGGCGGGATCGGGCATGTGATCGCGCACCGGCACGATGACCGCCACCACCTGTTCGCCAAATTCGCTATCGGGCAGGCCAATCACGGCTGCCTCGGCCACGTCCGGGTGCGTTTCCAGCACGTCCTCGACCTCGCGCGGATAGACGTTATACCCACCGCTGATAATCAATTCGCGGGCGCGGCCTGTAATCGTATAATAGCCATCATCGCTGTACCAGCCAAGATCGCCGGTCTTAAACCAGCCATCGGGCGCGAAGGCTTCGGCAGTGGCATCAGGTCGGTTCCAGTATCCGGCGAAGACGTGCGGCCCGCGAATCTCGATCTCGCCAATCTCTCCCGCTGGCAACGGCTGGCGGGTGCGCACATCGACAACACGCGCCTCCTGACCAGGGAAGGGAGCGCCCACAGTTCCGGCTCTGCGCTCCCCAGTGTAGGGATTGGTCAGGTTCATGATCGTCTCAGTCATGCCGTAGCGTTCGAGAATGGTCTGACCAAACGTGCGTGCGAAATCTTCAAAGAGTTGTGGACTGAGCGGGGCCGAGCCTGAGACGAACAGCCTGGGCAGATGCGATGGCACGCCCTGCTTTTTCGCCTCTGCCAATAATCGAGCGTACATCGTTGGCACGCCAAAAAAGAGGGTAATCTCTGGATCGCTTTTCAATATCGCGAGACAGTCGGCGGCATCGAACTTGCGGCGCAACACGACGGTCGCCCCTTTGAAGAGCGTGCCATGCATGCCAACCATCAAGCCGTGCGCGTGAAAGAGGGGCAGCGTGAGCAACAGGCGATCGTGCTCGGTCCAGTGCCACGCGCTCGTCAACGACGTTATGTTGGCAACCAGATTGCGATGCAGCAAAAGAGCGCCCTTCGATCGCCCCGTCGTCCCCGATGTATAGCCGATCAGGGCCGGTGCATCGTCGGTCGGCATCGTCAATTGCCCATCTTCTCTGGCCCGCAACATAAAATCTGTAAATGTGATATGCTCCCAGTTCCCACCCGATGACGCGTGATCCGCAGCATCCACAATCACCACTGCGCTCAAGGTTGGAATGGTCAGAGCTTGCAATTCCGCTGCCCCGGCTGTGCTGGTGATGCAGAGCCGCACTCCAGCATCGTTCATGATGTGGCTTAGCTCAACCTGCCGGTACTGCGGGTTCACCAGCACGACCACGCCGCCCGCGAGATGCGTCCCCAGATAGGCCACGACAAACTCGGGGCGGTTTTCCAGAAACAGCGCCACGCGCTCTCCCGCCTGGATGCCCCATGCGGTCAACGCCCGCGCAAAGCGTGCAACATCCGCGTACAACTGCCCATAGCCAATGACCTGATCCTCAAATAAAATGGCCTTGCGCTCCGGCTGCTCCTGGGCATGCTGCATTACCGCTTCAACAATCGAATGTACCATATTTGTTCTCCGTTGAAGGTTTACCTTTTGTACAGAGTATACAGACAACAGGCCAGAAAAAACAATAACGACACATAATCGAGCCGAGCAACACGTCCATTACTCAGCTCGATTATGTGTCGTTATCGCGCGTTATGCATGCGCCAGATAGCGTGCGGCCATCAGTTGTAGCACTTCATCGCCGGGCAACTCCCAGAGCGCGTTGTTAAATATTTCGACCTCGATACGACCGTGATAACCAGCCTCTTCAACCAGACCGCGCAGACGGCGAATATCGATCACGCCATCGCCCATCATGCCACGCCCGTTCAGCATGTCCGGCGTGGGGACGAGCCAGTCGCAGATATGGAAGCCGAGGATGTGACCGGCGGCGGCGCGAATTTGCGCCTCGATCTCCGGGTCCCACCAGACGTGGTAGACATCGATGACCACCCCGAGATACTCGTGGTCCAGCCGCTGGACAATACCGTTCGCCTGCTCCAGCGTGACAATGACCGAGCGATCACCAGCATACATGGGATGAAGCGGCTCTATACCAAGCCTGATCCCACGCTCGGCGGCATACGGCAGCAAGGTCGCGATGGCCTCTTCAACATAGGCGCGTGCCGATGGCAGATCGTGGTTGGCAGCTGGACCACAGACCAGCACCAGCACATCGGTCCCCAGCGTCGCCGCCTCCTCAATGGCGCGTCGATTATCGTCCAGCTGCTTGCGACGACCCTCAGCTGTTGGCGCATCAAACCAACCACCGCGACAGAGACTGGAGACCTGCAACCCGGCATCACGCACAATGCGGGCGCTCTCCTGTAGCCCGGTCTCTGCGATCTTATGCCGCCAGAAACCAATCGCAGGGATACCAGCACGCACACATCCCTCCACCGCCTGCCGCACGCTCCACTGCTGCGTCGTGGCTTGATTTAAGCTCAACCTTGAAAGATCTGTCAATGGCGTTGGCATCGTTTCCCTCTTCTCTCCATTACTCAATATCAGCCAGCGCAAGGACACGCTTCATGCGCTCGTGAGCCAGCGCGGGATCGACCAGCAGCCCGGCGCGATCGGCCAGGATCAAGATATCCGCAAGATGCAGAAGCGAACGCGCACTCTCAAGGCCGCCCACCATGCGGAAATGCTGCTGATGCCCATTTAAATAGGCAAGGAAGACAATTCCCGTCTTATAGAAGTAGGTCGGAGCCTGGAAGATATGGCGGGAAAGCGGCACCGTTGGCTCTAAAATGGCCTGATATCTGGCAACGTCCTGATTATCCAACGCCTGAAGCGCGGCCACCGCAGCCGGAGCGATGGCGTCAAAGATGCCGAGCAGCGCGTGACTGTAGCCCTGCTCATCGCCAAGAATTAGTTCGGAGAAGCTGAAATCGTCGCCGGTATACATGCGCACGCCCTCGGGGAGCTGCCGCCGCATGACGATCTCGTGCTGCTTATCGAGCAACGAGATTTTGATGCCGTCGATCTTCGCACGATGACGGCCTATGACATCCAGGCAGACGTTCATCGCCCGTTCGATGTCGCGCTCACCCCAGTAACCAGCCAGCGCGGGATCAAACATCTCGCCCAGCCAGTGCAAAATCACCGGCTGTTTGACCTGCGAGAGAATGCGGTCATAAACATAGGCGTAGTCGTCGGGCGTCTGCGCACGCGCCGCCAGCGCCCGACTCGCCATCAGAATGAGCCGCCCTCCCTGGCCCTCGATAAAGCTGCACTGTTCCTCGTAGGCGGCAACAATGGCATCCAGCGTCAGATCAGGGGACGGCGCGAGATGATCGGTGCCAGCCCCACAGGCCACGGAGCCGCCCACAGATTGAGCCTCAGCCAGCGAACGGCGTATCAACTCTTGCGTGGCCGACCAATCCAGGCCCATACCACGCTGAGCCGTATCCATCGCCTCGGCGATCGAGAGGCCCAGCGACCAGAGATGACGACGATAGGCCAGGGTTGCATCCCAATCAAGAACGGCGGGCGCACCCGAATAATTCTCAGCCAGCGGATCAGCAACGACGTGCGCGGCGGCATAAGCACGGCGGCTGCGAGTGGGTGCTGCTGTCGTTGGCAAGCGCGATGGCTCGGAGAGCGTATAGGGAGCAAGCGTGCGATCAGCACGCGGCAAAGATAATTGGAAAGGCATCGATCTCCTCCTCACAATCTCGATAGAGCAAACCGTCACTTAGCTCAAGAGCTGGGCCGACAGGTCGGGAACATCCAGCCAGCGGCGCTGCTCCCAGGACTGTATCCCCAGTTCCGCCAATTGCACGCCCTTTGCCCCTTCCAGCAAGCTCCAGCGAAACGGCGTATCGCAGACCACATGCTGCAAGAACAGCTCCCACTGCACCTTAAAGGCGTTCTCAAAGGTCCCATTATCCGGCACATCCAGCCAGTTGTCGTAGAAATCAATCGGGTTCGGGACATCGGGATTCCAGACCGCTTTTGGCGTATTGACCCGGCCCTGCACACGACATTCGCGCAGACCAGCCACAGCACTTCCATGCGTCCCATCGACCTGAATTGAGAGCAGTTCATCGCGGCGGACACGCACACACCAGGAAGAGTTAAAGTGAGCAATGATACCGTTTTCTAGCTGAAATGTCGAGTAAGCGGCATCATCGGCGGTCGCAGTATAGATATGGCCTTGCTCATCGACACGCTCG
>JAICIM010000250.1 GCA_025928885.1 Ktedonobacteraceae bacterium
CGAGCGAATCTTTTTTCCCACAAAGGAAGGTTTGCTCCATTCGCCAGACACGGTTGTCTTATTTATTTGAAAGGTTGGTTCCTGATGCATCTCCTCTCGGTTCCGCGCAAGCGGCCTTTTTTGATGAACATCGCCATCATTTCGATTCTAGGTCTTATCCTTACCGCCTGCGGTGGCGGCGGTGGCAGCACCACCGGTAGCACCGCTTCCTCTTCCAGTTGCGTTCCCGGTAGTAATACGAAATTTGTCAAAATAACACAGCCTGTCAAAAAAGTTGGCTGGTCACAGAATGCCCTGGATGGAGCATGGCGTAATGCCGAAGAGCAGAGCGTCATAGATGCAGCCAAAGCGCATGGCTACCAGTTGTTGAGAACGAACGCCAACAATTCGGACGTGCAGCAAGTCCAGGATATTGAGACCTTGATTTCCGATCACCCCGATGTCTTGCTTATCGATCCTCATACTGAAGATTCGGAAGTCAAGCCGCTTCTCGACGCTCGCAAACAGTGTATTCCTGTGATCGTTGTTGACCGCGATGTGAACGAGAGTCAGGCCACACCGGGACGCGACTTCGCTACATTCGTTGGTTCCGATTTCCAGAAGCAGGGCGCTCTGGCAGCTGATGCGCTGATCGAGGCGCTGGGTGGTGCAAACACAAAAGCAACCATCGTTGAGCTGACCGGTACAACTGGCTCCTCTCCCGCTATCTTGCGTGGTGGTGGCTTTGATGGCGAACTGAGCGCAAAAGCTCCCAACATTAAAATTGTTGCCGAGCAGACCGCCAATTTCGACCGCGCGACTGGTCAGCAGGTCATGGCAACGTTGATCCAGCAATTCCCCAACATCAAAGGCGTCTTTGCTCACAACGATGAAATGGCGATTGGTGCTATCACCGCGCTCAAATCCGCTGGCAAGCATCCTGGACAGGACATCAAAGTTGTCTCAATCGACGGAACGAAGGATGCCACGAACCTTGTCCTCTCCGGCGAAGAGTATGCGGTCGTCCAATCCAACCCGCGACTGGGCCAGCTTGTCTTCCAGACGCTCGACAAATATGTCAAAGGCGAAGATCTCCCCGCGTGGGTCGTCCAGCAGGATAAAGTCTTCAAAAAAGCTGATGGGACGGCGGCAGCTTACCTCCCAGAAGCGTTCTAGACCTCCTCTCTGTTCCCGCATCGTTTCGCTGGCACCTGCTCGGCGGAACGATGCCTCACGAGGTAGCTCATGCAAGAAAACAACATGCTGCTGCAAATGGAACACATCACCAAGCGCTTTACCGGCTCCGTCGCACTCTCCGATGCCTCGATCCATGTAGAGCGCGGCGAGGTTCACGCGCTGATAGGCGAGAATGGCGCAGGCAAATCCACCCTCATCAAAGTGTTGACGGGGGTGTATCGCTGTGATGAGGGTACGATTCTCTTCGATGGACGCCCCAGCACGATTCAGTCGCCACAACAGGCCCAGCGCGAGGGGATCAGCACGATTTATCAAGAGATCAATCTCGTTCCATTTCGCAGCGTCACCGAGAATATTTTTCTGGGGCGCGAGATCTTTCGCTGGGGTCTGCTCGATTGGCGCAAAATGAACGCTGAGGCCGCTGCGCTACTTAAGCGGCTCCATCTCTCGCTCGACGTGACCAGACCGCTCAACACCTACAACATCGCCACGCAACAAATGGTCGCCATTGCCCGCGCCATCTCGTTCAAAAGCAAGCTGGTCATTATGGATGAGCCAACCTCCTCGCTCAACGAGGATGAAGTTGCCACCCTGTTCACCATCATTCGCCAGTTGAAAGCGGAGGGCGTGGCAACCATCTTTGTGAGCCACCGTCTCGACGAGCTATACGCCATCTGCGACGGCATTACGATCTTGCGCGATGGCGTCATGGTGGACGAGCGGCCCATCAATACCATCTCCAAGCTGGAGCTGGTGGCGAAGATGCTGGGCAAAGATTTGGGCAGCGTGCAAAAGAGCGGCCAGACCAGCTTCGACGCCAATCGTCACCATTCTGGAGATGAGGTGCTGCTCAATGCGCAGGGCCTGCGGGCAGGTCGCAAGCTACAAAACGCGAGCGTGAAAGTGCATGCTGGCGAGATCGTTGGGCTGGCCGGGCTGCTTGGCTCTGGACGCAGTGAGGTGGCCCGCGCCGTCTTTGGTGCCGACAACATCGATGCAGGCACCATCGCCATCAATGGCAAAGAGGCCAACTTCCACAACCCGGAAGACGCGATTCGCTCTGGCATCGGCTTCTGTTCGGAGGACCGCAAGATCGACGGCATCATTCCCGATCTCTCCGTGCGCGAGAACCTCACACTGGCCGCGCTTCCCACGCTGACGCGCTCCGGCGTCGTTGATCGCAAACAGCAGGAGGCCATCGTTGATCGCTTCATTCAACGGCTGGGGATCAAAACGGCGGGACCAGAACAGAAGATCCGCGAACTGTCGGGCGGCAATCAACAGAAGGTCTTGCTGGCTCGCTGGCTCTGTCTCAATCCGCGTTTGCTGCTGCTCGACGAGCCGACGCGCGGCATCGATGTTGGTGCCAAAAGCGAGATTCAGAAGCTCATCGAGGAACTGGCGGAAGATGGCATGGGCGTGCTGCTCATCTCTTCTGAGCTTGAAGAGATCATGGAGGGCAGCGACCATGTGGTCGTCTTGCGCGATGGCGCAACGGTGGCGGAACTTGCCCGCGATGGGCTGAGCCAGAATGCTATCTTAACCGCTATGGCTCATGGCGAACAGAGCGAGGCCGCTTCGGGAGATGTTTCATGATTCGATTAGAGCAGGGCTTGACGGCCCTGAAAGAACGCGGCATCGTGCCACACAATTTGCGCACGATCGGGCAAGATTACGGGGCTATGATCGCGCTGATCGTCCTTATTATCTTCAACCTCTTCTTCACCAGACAATTTACTTCGGTCATCGCCATCACCGATCTGCTGGTGCATGTGACTCCGACCCTGATCCTCGGCGTCGGCATGACGCTGGTTATCGCTACGGGCGGCATCGATATTTCGGTTGGCTCGATCATGGGTCTGACCGGCATTCTCACCTACCAGATCTTTAGCGGCAAACTGTTTGGCATCCATAATATCGTGCTTGGCACCGCCGTCGCGATCCCGATTGCCCTGGCTGTTGCCGCGTTAATCGGTGCGATCAATGGCGTACTTGTCACACGCTTCAATGTGCAGCCGATCGTTGCCACGCTGATCAGTCTGATTACGGTGCGCGGCCTCGCTGAGGTGATGGTCAATGGCTTCCAGTTCGCGTTTCTCAGCGCTCCGATTGTCAGCTGGCTGAGCGGCAACGTGCTGGGTTTCCTGCCGCGACAGATCATCCTGATGACGGTTATCGTCGCCTTTTTTACCTGGCTGATGCGGGCGACCGCTTTTAGCCGCTATCTACTGGCAACCGGCGGCAATCCATCGGCGGCCCGCCTAGCTGGTGTGCCGGTGACCAGAATTTTGATTATTGTTTATACAGTTAGCGGCCTGCTTGCCGGGGTTGCTGGCCTGGCATTTATCGCCTTCGATTCTGCGGCCAACCCGGTCACCGATGGTCTGGGCAAAGAGCTTGACGCGATTGCGGCGGTCGCGGTTGGCGGGACACCGCTGATCGGTGGACGCGCCAGCGTTCTCGGCACAGTCATTGGTGCGATTTTTATTCAGCTTATCCGTCAGACGGTGGTCTCGCTCAATATACCTGATGATATTGCCAGCGTCATCATCGGCCTGCTCATTGTGCTGGCGGTCTACCTCCAGCATCAGCGCAAAGCAGATTAAATTGGAGGAGGCACGTATGTCGAAGGTTTCACCACAGCCCGACGCCACGGCTCCGGCAGAATCCACGCCCTCAACGACCCGTGCGGAACAGATGAAGGCGCAGTTACCGCGCATCGGCCAGCAGGTGAGAGATTTTACGCGGCAACAGGGCGCTCTCATCGCGCTGATTGTCGTTGTCACGTTCAGCTTCATTCGCTATGACAATTTCAATACCGTCACAATCTATAGCGTCTTGAATTTCAATGCCCAATTTGGCCTGATCGCACTGGGGATGACATTTGTAATTATGACTGGCGGCATCGATCTCTCCGTTGGCGGCATCGCAGCAATCGCCAGCGTGGTCGCGGCCCTCAATAGCTCGCATGGCTTCTTCTATGCGCTCTTCCTGGCTGTTATTGTGGGGACACTGGTTGGAATGCTCAATGGCTTTATCGTGGCCTGGATGCGCATCCCGCCGTTTATTACGACGCTGGCAACGCTCTATATCGTCCGTGGCATCGCCTTGAGGCTGATCAACGACGCCGCCAGCATCAATCTGGACCAGAAGAGCGACTTCATCACTATAGGGGGGACGACGGTCGGCGACGGTTTTCTCAATCCACCGTTGCCCTTTACTATTCCATTGCTCTTGATAGCGTTCATCATCGGTGGCTTTGTCCTGCGCTACACCCGCTTTGGCCGCTATGTGCTGGCAATCGGCGGCAATCCCGAAGCCGCAATTTTGATGGGTCTGCCCGTCAAACGCACGCTGTTCCTGGTCTACACGCTCAGTGGTGCGCTAGCTGGCCTCGTGGGGGTGCTGCTTGCCATCAACCTCAACGGCGGCTCGGCCACAGAGGGCAACGGGTGGGAGTTGATCGCTATCGCGGCAGTGGTCGTGGGCGGCACATTGTTGACGGGCGGCGTCGGCTCGGTCTTTGGCTCGCTAGTGGGTGCGCTCTTATTGGGAACTATTGTTGAGATTCTGCAGTTAGAGAATAACTATACGCTGGATCATGGTGGCGGTCTCTATCTCAATTCGTTCTGGCAGGATGTCATACGCGGCATCTTCTTGCTGGTCGTCGTGCTCCTGCAAAGTCGTTTGCTCCAACAACGAGCGAAGCAACAAACATAGCCTGGGGCTTTCATTATAAAATTTCACATTCAAGATGTGTCGTAGTCGCGCGACTGTATCGCGCCCGTGGCCCCTGTGTGGATGGTGAATCAGGCGTGTCGTAGTCGCACGACTTTCTCGCGCCCGGTCCACCATTCTCAGCGGGACCACGAGCGCGATACAGTCGCGCGGCTACGACACATCTTGAATGTGAAAGATTTGGTTATCTAATTTTTTCGTATTTCCGATTTTACCTCCTTGTTTTGGAAGAAGCAACTGTATCTTCTCGCAATTTGCAAGTAATATCGCTCGTATCGAAGCGGTCCATTTTGCGAGAGCAGCGATGTGTAGAAGATGATAAAATTTCACAGCCAGGATCGGGAATCTTCCCCGTGCCACGATCTAAAAGAAATTTTCTTTCCATCAAGGAAATGTTTCCCTTTCTCCCCTTGACAGTGGCGACATTCTTCAGTTATTATTCGTCTGTCAGGACAAATAGTGCTTCTGAACGAGAAAACCTGGCAGTTTTTCCCATCAGTGGCAGTATTTCTCGCAGAGGGCAAGGAAAGTTTTCCTTCGCTCAGATGCAAACTGAATGAAACGAAAAGAAGGTCAAGAACAAACAGATGGCACAACCCTCCGATGGCATTGAGCCACATCCATCACCACGCGGCGTGACGCTCAACGATGTTGCCAACGCCGCCGGAGTCACCCGAGGCACAGCTTCTAAGGCGCTGAACGGGCGGGGAAAATTGAGCGTGGAAACGCGTGAACGTGTACGTGCCGAAGCGAAGCGCCTGGGATTTCGTTTTCGCGAACTGAAGCAGGAGGAAACCAGCAGTTCTGGCCTTTTGATCGGTGTTCTGACAACGGATATTTATGGGCGGTTCAGCCTGCCCCTTTTAACCAGCATAGAAGACTCGTTTGGCTCTATCCCGGTCTCAGCAGTGCTCTGCACCTCACGAGATCAGGAGCGCGAACAACAGCACATTGATCTGTTGCTCTCGCGTGGCGTTGATGGCATCATTATCACGGCCCGGCGCGAAGATGTGCGCCAGCCAATCAATGTTGGGCGCACGTCAGTGCCGGTCGTCTATGCTTTTACGCAAGTGGCCGACGACAATGCGCTCAGCATCTTGCCCGATGAGATCCAGGGGACGCGACTTGCTATCGAGCATCTGATCCAGACCGGGCGGCGTCGCTTCGCCCATATCACCGGTCCCGGCTATTTTGAAGCGGTTCGCCTGCGCGAACAATCCATGCGTCAGGTGCTGGCAGAACACGATCTGCGCTTACCCGAGCATCAGGCGCTCAGCGGTCCCTGGCAGGAGAGCTGGGGATATACCGCCGCCAGATATCTTTTCGATCAGGACTCATCTATAGACGCGATCTTCTGCGGCAGCGATCAACTGGCTCGGGGAGCCTGCGATGCCTTACGCGAGCGTGGCGTGCGTGTGCCGGAAGATGTCGCGGTGGTTGGCTACGATAATTGGGAACCTATCGCCTGCGCCTCTCGTCCAACATTGACGACTGTTGATATGAATTTCGCTCAGATTGGGCAATATGCTGGAGAGAGCCTCCAGGCGCTGATTGCAGGCGAGGTCCGCTCAGGAGTGGTGCGCCTGCCCTGTAGCTTGATTGTGCGCGAATCGAGTATAGCCAACGAAACGGAAAGGAGGTAACGGTTCCAGCGTTCTGCACTCATCATCTTACCTGTTACGCGATTTCGGTACGAAAGGACTGTCACTGATGACGATACACCGATCTCTACGAGCGCTTATGTTGCTCGTGCTCGGCACCATGCCACTCTTCCTCTACGCCTGTGGTGACTCTGGCTCGCAGACGAACTCAGGACCAGCCACTATTTCTTTCTGGGTACGCTCCGCCGATGAAGGGTTTGTCAAGCCAGTTGTGGCCGCGTACAACGCTTCTCACAAAAATAAGGTCAACCTGACGATAGTACCTAACAACCAGTTTGTCGCCAAGTTTGGTAGCGCGGTCTCCGGTGGGACGGCTCCCGACGTGATTGCCGTCGATCTCGTCTATATGCCCAACTTCGATGCCGCCGGTCAGATGACCGATATTACCGATCAGGCTAAAGCGCTCCCCTTCTTCAAGGATCTCAGTCCATCGCACGTGCGTCTGTCCACTTATCAGGAAAAACTCTATGCTCTGCCCTTCAGCGCTGAGAGTTCCGTCCTGATCTACAACAAGACGCTTTTCAAAAAGGCCGGGCTGAACCCTGATAATCCACCCAAAACCTGGGCCGAGATCGAGCAGGATGCGGCAAAAATCCGCGCTCTGGGCAAAGATACCTACGGCTTCTATTTCTCCGGCGGCTGCGGCGGCTGCAACGTCTTTACCTTCGCGCCTTACATCTGGGCCAGCGGTGGCGATATTCTCAACCAGGATGGCACCAAAGCGACGATTGCCTCCAGCCCACAGGTCAAAGATGCGCTTAACTTCTACCATCGCATGTGGGCAGCTGGCGATATGCCTCAAGGGGCCAAATCTGATGACGGCACTAACTTCCTGAACACCTTCACAACTGGCAAGATCGGCATGCAGGGTAGCGGCGCATTTGCTATCGGCTCCTTGAAGAGTAGCTATCCTAACCTCGATTTCGGCGTGGCTCCGCTCCCCGGCAAAGATGGCGGCAACTCCTCCTTCGCGGGCGGCGATGTGATCGGTATCCCCAAAGGCTCCGCCCATGCCAAAGAGGCATTCGATTTCATCTCCTGGTGTCTCGGCTCCGATGTGCAGGTCGATCAGTTTGCCAAAAATGGCAGTATCCCGGTGCGCACCGATCTGGCGGCCAACAAGTATAGTAAGCTGGACCCGCGCTACTCCATCGTCTCACAGCAGCTCGTCGTCGGCAAAACCGTCTATTCGGTCAAAGAAAACGAACTCATCAACGACAACAACGGTCCCTGGGTGGCAATGATCCAGAAGGCAGTCTTTGACGGCAAGGTTGACGAGGCAATTGCAACCGGACAGGCGCAATTTACTCAGATCCTTTCAGCCAGTTAAAGGCGGATCAATGCTGCTACTCATAGGCAGCTTCCGGTGAGCGTCTGCAACCTGCAAGCGAGCTGTTTTCCTTGCAGGTTGCAGGTTGTCTCACCACCTATTGTGAGAGGAGTATATCTTATGGCATCAGTTGCCATGACCAGAACAAAAACAGCTTCCGGCACCTCTACCTCACCGCGCAATCGACGACGACAGCTCGCAGGCTTTCTTTTTGTGCTGCCCTGCGTCATCTTTGTCTGCTGCTTCTTCCTCATTCCGCTCGTGTTCACCGGCTGGATGTCGCTCAATAACTGGACCATCTTTGGCGAGACGCACTTTATCGGTTTTGAAAATTATGCCAATCTGACGCAGGATCACGTCTTTCTATCCAGTTTCGTCTTTACCACTAAATATACGCTGGTCGCCTGTCCACTGATCTGTCTGCTCGGTTTCCTGCTGGCACTCTTAATGCAGCAAGCCCGCTGGGGCGTTGGAATCTTTCGCACGGTCTTCTTCCTGCCGGTCGTCATCGGCCTGGGATCTGCCAGCTACCTCTGGATCTGGCTCTACAATGACCAATCAGGGGCCATCAATGCTCTGCTGCTGCGCCTGGGGCTGATTCATGCCCCGATACTCTGGTTCAATACGGCGAATATGGGGCTGCTGGCGGTCGTGATTATGATTATCTGGAAGACGAGCGGCTTTGCGATGCTGCTCTTCCTGATGGGCATCCAGGCGATCCCCCCCGAACTCTACGAAGCGGCCCGCGTCGATGGTGCCAATTACTGGATGCGGTTACTGCGTATCACCGTTCCCTTGCTGCGACGCACGTTCGCTCTCACGCTCGTGCTGGTGGTGACGGGATCATATCTGGCATTCGATCAGTTCTACATTATGACGCACGGTGGACCCGAAAATCAGACGGTTACAATTGTCCAGCGCATCTACCAGGTCGCTTTCATCTACTTCAAGCTTGGCTACTCCGCCTCGCAGGCCATCATTTTGCTGATTGTGCTGTTGGTGATTAGTCTGGCTCAGTTGTTCATTTTACGCGGCTCGCCAACCGAGTAGCGCTGACAGAAAGAGAGAACAAGAGACAATGGGACAGACCTATTCGGTATCCCGATCTTCTGCCAGTCGCCAGAGATCGATCACGCTTGTCATCAATATACTCTATTATGTTGTCTGTATCGTGCTGGCGCTGCTCTTTCTCGCGCCGCTGCTCTGGTCCACCGTCACGGCCTTCAAACCGTTACCGGACGCGCTGGCAAATCCGCTCAATCTGCTGCCAACGCACATCACGATGAGCAATTTTCAGGCGCTGGAAAACTCAGGTAATGGCCTGACAACCTATATTATGAACAGTGCCATAGTCGCGCTTGGCACCGTTGC